>NZ_JBWGPQ010000016.1:0-58706 GCF_056331585.1 Thermanaerothrix sp. | reverse complement strand
GTGCATGAGGAGCCTCCTACCGATAAGGTTTATAGCAAACCAAGTTGATCGGTTTCAAAGCTCCTTTTTATTTGGGTGTCCTAACTCATGTCCGAACTTCAACTAACCGCTTGACGAAATAGAACATATATTCTATAATTATAGAAAACAGGATCACTTGGAGGTGAGTAAAGATGACCCTCTTGACTCACACAATTAACACTTGGTTCGAAAGCCTTCCCACCGTATTTCACCGCCACCGCGGGATTCTCTTTGGGGTATTGCTGTTGGTGGCGCTGATAGGTTTTGAACTATTTAACTACAGTACCACTTATGTGGCGTTGCATGATCTCTTAGGTGACCTTTCTTTTGGGCCACTTTCCTGGGCAATGATCCTCGCCGCTGCTTTCTGCAGCATTGACTTCGCCGGCATCGCCCGTTTGTTCCTCCCAGATGACGACGTTGCTCAGAATCGGGGTATTTGGTTCCTCTTCGGTGCTTGGCTACTGGCGGCAACCATGAATGCCGTTCTAACTTGGTGGAGCGTTTCACTGGCTCTTGTTGAACATACTCCCCGTGCCAGTGCATTCATTAACGCTGACCTCCTAATCCAGGTGGTTCCACTGTTTATTGCCATCTTGGTTTGGGTAACCCGGATCCTCCTCATTGGCACGCTCACTCTCGCTGGTCAGCGTCTATTTTCAAGTCAACCGTCATTCCCCAAGCCAATACATCCCCAGGTTGGCTCTCGTGCGCATGAGCGCATGCCCAATGCAAACACTCAACGCGCTGCGGTACCAATAACCTCAAGCGCACCTGTCCGATATACACCCCCGATTCAGGCCACTCCGTCACGTCGCGAACCCGTTTATGTGGATGAAGATGCTCAGGTTGAGCCTACTTCCTCAACTGATGCTCGTTTTCTGTGATTTCGGCGAGCCAGCACAGCCTCCAAAGCCTGGTTTACCTCGGGAAAGACCTGCGCCCCTTGCTCCACCAAGGCTTGAATTTTAGCGGGCTGGCGTGAGATACCCCACGCGTGAAGATCAACCCAACAACCCAACTTGCTTAGAAATTGGGTTGATCGCCGGCTTGCCTGGATGCCAATCGGCGAATCCTCAAAAACATGCACCGTTAAACCAGAAGGTAACTGCGGAAACCGCGAGCGATATTTATCTACCAGCAACTCCAGATAACGATTAGTGCCCCAGGACGGCTTGGCATAAACTTGGTACGCCCATAATAGCCCTATTAACGCATCACCACTTAGAGCCGCTATGATAGCCGCCAGGGCCTGGAAGGGTGAGGGCTTAAGCAATTGCTCCGCGTGGATTTCCAAATGCTCAGCAATGTAGGTCAGCGCACCATGGCCAACCACCGGTATCCTGTCCAGTTCGATTAATCCCACCGCGATTTCAGCCTCAGGACTATAACCCACTTGGCGGTTTTGGGAAGGTAAAGGAGAGCGAGAGGGTCGCGCAGTAATTATAGCACCCCGACCATTACCTCTCTGCAATATCTCAGCCAGAAGATCCCTCTCCACTAACGGACGATCCCAAGTTGCCAGGTAGGAATGCGTCATAAAAGGCGCTGCCATCTGATATGTGGACTCAAAAATCTCACTTCCTAAGACGCGTACCTGAAAATCTCGATTAGGGAGATGCCGTAAAATATCGCGGGTAGACGAGAACAACGTATCCAATAACGGGTGTCGGGATAAGCGCGGAAATCTCTCTTTCATCCACTCTTCTTCTCTTTTCAACCCCAACCCTTCGACTAATGGATAACCTGAAACCCGTTGATTGCCCAATTCCTTAAAAGCCCAATTGTATCTAGGCCGAGGTACTTCATTACGAGAGGCTTGGCTCATCACAGATATAGCCTGATTCAAATCTTCAGGAAGCATGATCTCAGGATGATTATTCCACCAGGACTCAATAATTAACGCCAATGAAAAAGGGATCATGTCCCATTCACTTGTAACGCCCTGCGCTTCTAATAACGCAATGTCCTCTTCATTTGGCGCAATATCATGCGTTATTCCCATGCGGCTAGCCCAATCATTGATCGTATCTCTCAAAGCACGGCGGTAGCCTCCGGGTTGAATCAAAACCCCATCCAGGTCAAAAAGATATATAGATAATTCCTTGTTCATCACAACTCTCCTCAAACCATTTCCAACATAGACTATAATTAGCCCGAAATCCTCAGGGAGGGTGTTTTTGTATGGTGGATATTGTAACCGACAGTTGTGCTGATCTGAGCCCCGAATTAATTTCTAGGTTTAATATCCGGGTGCTTCCCCTGCAAGTCTTTATAGATAACCGTACCATACCTGATGGCTCCATTTCTCCCCAAGAACTCTTTGATCTTGTATCAAAAACCGGAGAACTCCCAAAGACCTCTGCCCCTTCGATTAAGGAATTTTTGGAATTTTTTGAGCCCGCAGATGAGATTATTTATATTGGGATTTCCTCAAAACTCTCAGCGACACTACCCAATGGGATATTAGCCGCCCATCAACTACCTCAAAAACGTATTCACATAATTGACTCCAAAAATCTTTCAACCGGTATTGGGCTACTGGTTCTCAAAGCGGCGGAACTGCGCGATCAGGGCTGGGCAGCCGAAGATATAGTCCGAGAGATTCTGGCTACAGTGCCTCGCGTGCATACCTCCTTTATCATAGAGACCATGGAATACCTCTACAAAGGTGGACGCTGTACAGCCTTGCAGGCCATTGTCGGCAGTGTATTGAAGATTCGCCCCATTATCGAGGTACGCCCTGATGGCACCCTTGGCGTCAAAGCCAAAATCCGCGGAACGCGTCGAAAAGCCTTAGATTCCATGCTCGAAGATTTTCGCTCTCACCTACCTCACCTAGATCCCCATCGCGTGTTTATCACCCATACCGGATGTGATGAGGATGCCAATTACCTGGCCAAGTCAGTTCAGTCTATGGCCCCAATTGAAGAAATCTGTATCACCCAAGCCGGAGCGACCATTTCCAGCCATTGTGGCCCCGATACTATAGGCATTCTTTTCATTGCCGACCCTCACTTAACAATTGAGGCGTAGGAAGCCCCTACGCCTCCTTATCGTTTGTGTCAATTGGGCAACTACTCAAATTAACCCAACCATTTTTCCCACTCTGTAGAAAATTTCTAAAACACGGTCCAATTGCTCATCCGTGTGTGTCGCCATATAACTGGTGCGCAATAACTGCATTCCTGGTGGAACCGCCGGACTGATGACCGGATTGACAAAGACACCATTTTCAAATAGCAAGCGCCACGTGAGAAACGTTTTTTCATCATCCCCAATAATAATAGGAACGATTGGGGATTGAGAATTACCGACATTAAATCCCATTTCGCGGAAAGCATTCCGCATGCGTTCACCGATTTTATTGACTCGCTCAATCCGCTCGGGCTCTTCACGCATAATGCGTAAGGCCGTTAAGGCCGCTATCGCATTAGAGGCCGGAATGCTGGCGCTAAATATGAGTGCGCGCGCATGGTGCTTGACATAGTGGATGACCTGCTCATCACCCGCCACAAAGCCCCCCAATGAAGCAAAGGATTTACTGAACGTAGACATGATCAAATCCACCTCTTCGGTGACTCCAAAGTGTGCAGCTGTGCCACGCCCGCCGCCCAAGACTCCCATGCCATGGGCATCATCCACCATAACTCGCGCACCATACTTGCGTGCAACTACCACAATATCCGGCAAGGGGGCTAAGTCTCCTCCCATGCTGAATAAGCCGTCCACTACGATTAATTTACCGCTTTCTTCGGGAATGGAGCGAAGAACGCGCTCTAAATGCTCAACATCATTATGGCGAAAGCGTTCAATTTTCCCAAATCCCAAACGCGCGCCATCAACGATACTGGCATGGTCATCTTTATCCAGAATCACCACATCATTGCGGCCAACCAAAGCGCTGATTGTGCCCAGGTTGGTTTGCATACCGGTAGAAAATACCAATGCGGCTTCTTTTCCCACCCAATCGGCTAACTCACGCTCAAGTTGTTCATGCAATGCCAGGGTGCCGTTGAGAAAACGCGATCCAGTGCAACTGGTGCCAAACCGTTCAATCGCCTCACATGCTGCTTTTTTCACCCGCGGGTCAGTAGTTAACCCCAGATAATTATTTGACCCACACATGATCAGACGTTTACCTTCAAAGACGACTTCCGTCCCCTCATTTTCCGTCATTGGGATGAAATAAGGATAAATCCCCTGCTCAATGGCTTGCTTCGCAATCGTAAAGTCGTAACATTTGGCGAAAATATCCATGGATCCCTCACGCTTTCTGCTTTGATTTTTATGATAAGATTGAAACAGCCCTGCCCTGAAAGGTAACCCGAATGCTCTCGTGCCTGGCTGGACAAGAGCTCCCCGCTATTATACCAATAGTCCAACCTTTGGGGTTTATTCCTCCTCTCCATCCTTTACGGCAGGCAATTCTCTCATCCAACCTTTTTAGATGAGGTGATCTATGCCCCTTTTCGGTGGTATCGAAGCCGGTGGCACCAAATTCATTTGTGCAGTAGGTTCCGGCCCCGACGAACTCTTAGCACAAGCGCGTTTCCCCACCACAACCCCCGAAGAAACGCTCAACCGCGCTGCGGAATTCTTTAACCAATTTATGATTCAAACCCAAACCCGTCTCCATGGCATCGGAATCGCCAGCTTTGGCCCCCTAGACCTTGATCCCCGCTCACCCACGTATGGATTTATTACCTCCACGCCTAAACCTGGCTGGCAAAATGTCGCCATCCGGGATGTACTCCATGCTCGTACCGGATGTCCGGTGGTCATTGATACCGACGTAAACGGCGCCGCATTGGCCGAAGGTATCTGGGGAAGCGCTACAGGACTTTCAGATTACGTTTATATTACCATTGGTACTGGAATTGGGGGTGGTCTGATCGTTCAGGGACGCCCGTTTCACGGCCTATTACACCCTGAAATGGGACACATGCCCCTCCCTCACGATTTAACGAAAGATCCCTTTCCCGGCATTTGCCCCTTTCACGGCGATTGCTTTGAGGGTTTGGCCAGCGGCCCAGCCCTGCAAGCGCGCTTGGGACAAAATCCAGAAACCTTGCCCTCTGATCATCCCATATGGGGTCTGGAAGTAAACTATATTGCTTTGGCTTTACAAACCATTATTTGTGTTGTTTCTCCTCAACGGATAATCTTGGGGGGTGGGGTTATGCAGCAAACCCACCTCTTCCCCCGGATCCGAGCCCTCACTCGCACTTTGTTAAATGGCTATATCCAGGCCAGGGCGCTCCTTGAAGAGACAGATTCTTACATCGTCGCCCCCAAATTGGGCAGTTTAACGGGCGTTTTAGGTGCGATTGCCTTGGCACAACAAGCAGCGGAAAACTAACCTTCCCAATCTGTGCTTCTCATCGAGGCGATAATGAATCAACCTGTACTCACCTTCTTTTGTGAACTTGAAAATAATCATCTACAAAAATTGTTTGAAACTTCTGAACTCATACCCGACCTGAAGACTCTAAACGCTCACGTCAGCCTTGGCATCCTCGACCTGAGTCCTGAGCGTGCGGAAATTGTCAGACGCTTAAACGGGGAAAATATTCCGGTTCATGCATGGCTCTTGCTTCCTAAAGATCAGGGGTATTGGTTTAATTTAGATAATGTTGACCAAGCCTACCAACGTTACGAGCAATTCCAGGCCTGGAGCCGGGAATACGATTTGCAATGGGAAGCCATTGGATTGGATATCGAACCCGATTACCGCGTCATCGAATATCTTCGACACGGTACGTGGTATGGGGCATGGTACCTCGCTCGGCAAGCCTTCAATCGTCAGCGAGGCACTTACGGGCGCCAAGCTTACCAACTGCTCCTTAACCGCATCCATCGTGATGGTTACCAAGTGGAATCGTATCAAATTCCCCTGATTGTTGATGAACGTCGTGCCCGCTCGTCGCTAATTCAACGCTTATTGGGGATCGTGAATTTGACTGTTGACCGTGAAGTCCTTATGCTTTATTCCAGTTTCGTTCGGCCTATGGGAGATGGTTATTTATGGAGTTATGCCTTTGACGCTCAAGCCATTGGGGTTGGAAGTACTGGTGGGGGAGTAGATTTAGAAGGTGTAGCCAATACAAGGCCCCTCAGTTGGGCAGAGTTACAACGTGATCTCTTACTGGCTTACCAACACACGGATTATATTTACATCTTCAGCCTTGAAGGCTGCGTGCACCAGGGGTTTCTTCCCTTGATTCGCGAGATGGACTGGCAGCAAAAGCCTGCGCTTCCGCTACGAGCCGCGGAAAAAATCGAGCACTGGCGGCGGTGGGGACGACGAGCCCTTTGGGGACTTTCGCACCCCTGGGTGTTTTTTATCGCAGTGTTTATTCTTCAGGCATTGCTTCCAAGAAGTCGCCGTAAATAGACCCGATCCTATGGGCTCTCCTCGTAATCGCTTTAACTCACAAGCTCATTAATCTCAATAAGATATTCTCAATGAGCGGGGTCTTAGAATGAAAATAGAGCACACGGCGTCCACGCGACTTTAGTGCCTCAAAGTCACCCATCGCCTGGGCACGCTCTAACGTCCCAAAGCGTAGTGATTGACTAGGAATGTCCAAATCAGTTTCGGGCTCACGTGTGATTTGAATAAATAGTCCCCGGTTCGGTCCACCTTTATGCAATTGTCCCGTTGAGTGCAAGAATCGCGGTCCAAAGCCCAGTGTTGTAGCACAGTGTGTCATTTCAAGGATTCTCCGCCGTAGAGCCTGTAATTGCTCAAGCGTCCGAGCATTACGGGGCAAGTAGGCATTGATTGCGATATAATCACCCGGCTCTGCTCGGGAGATCCATTGTTCGATTAACTCTGCTAGCTCCGAACCCCCTATCCCCGTGTCCTGAGAGGTAAAAACTGCAACACGCTCATCTTCCCAACATGGCGATTCGGAAGGCAACTTCCCTTGGTTTTGAAAAGCAGCCAGCAATGCTCGCGCGCGGATTTTACTATCTTCAACATCCGGTTGGTCAAAGGCGTTTATGCTTAAAATTGCACAGGCAATGGCGATCGCTACTTCCCACCGATACATTTCGGCACCAAGATCATATACATCCTCCAAGCGCAGAGTGATCACTGGATGGCCGGCGGCTAATAAAGCGCTTGCTCTTTCTTCTTTTGCCCCACTAAGGTTAAAATACACAAACAGCCGATCTTGGCCATAATCTTTAGGGTCTATCTCCGGCTCAAGATCCACCGGAATAATTCCCCGCCCTTCTTTGCCGCTCGATTCGGCCACCAATTGCTCCAACCACGCCCCTAAGGGCAATAATTCAGGATCGGCAAGGAAGGTCAGTTTATCCCGCCCTTGAGCGGCTGCCACACCCAACAGAACCCCTAACACCAAACCCGGATTGCGACCGGCGGGTTGGGTGGGTAAACATTGCGCGAACATGCGGTCAGCCCGGGATAATAGGGTCTCGATATTCATTCCCAACAAAGTTGCTGGAAACAAGCCAAACGCCGTCAACGCCGAATAGCGGCCCCCTACATGGGGATCGCCGTAAATAACTTCTCGAAAGCCACGCTCTTCGGCTAATTTGGCCAGTGGAGTCCCCGGGTCGGTAATGGCCACAAAACGATGTCCAGGGTTTGGTTCGCCTTGGGTTTTCACCCAGGTCCAGAAGTAGTCCATCAGAGCGTTGACCTCAACCGTTGTTCCAGACTTGCTGGAAACGATGAACAGAGTTTCTTTCCATTCAAGATCACGTACTACCGCAGAAATCTGATCAGGATCCGTACTATCGAGAACGGTAAGGCGCAAACCCGGCCATTGACCAAGTTGTCCTACCCCAAAAATCGAGGCAAACACCTCAGGGGCTAAGGATGATCCCCCCATTCCCAATAATATCGCTTGCCGATAGCCCTCTTGAGCGATTTGTTGCGCCAGGTTGAACCATGCAGAAACCAAAGGACGACTCTTTTGCGGGGCAATCAGCCAACCCAATCGTTGACGAATCTCGGCCTGCCCAGCAGCATTCTCAGTCCACAAACTGGCATCAGCCTCAAACAAGCGTTGGACGTAGCGCTCATGATCGGCCCGCTCAATTTGAGCCGGTAAGAGATGTGCCAATGGCCCTAATTCAGCAACCGCCACCGACCGCCGTTCTTCAATAGTCTTCAACAAAGCATCAAAGGCATCAGCAAACGCCTTCACCCCTTCTGCTTCAAGTTCTTGGGTGACGCGTGCCATGGAAATGCCCAAGCGCTCAAGTGCTGAAATGACCTCTTTCTCGGCATTGACATCTGCACTCAGAGTTAAGGTTGCTTTCCCATGATCAGCAAACGCGGCCAGGGTTTGAGGGGGTACCGTGTTGACCGTTTGAGGCCCAATCAAAGTTTCTACATAGAGCACATCGCTATACGCAGGATTTTTGGTGCTCGTCGAAGCCCACAGCGGGCGCTGCACTCGGGCACCATGTTGCGCAAGAGTATGGAATCGCTCACTCTTAAATGCTTCTAAGAATTGAGCATAAGCCAGACGCGCATTTGCAATAGCCGCCTTACCTAATAACGAACGAGCCTGTTCAGCACCGGGGCCCTCTTGTCGAATAATTTCTTCCAATAACCTATCAACCTTCGTATCCACACGCGAGACAAAGAACGAGGCTACTGAGGCGATGCGGTCAATCGGCAATCCGGCTTCCAAACGGTCTTCCAATCCGCTCAAATACGCGTCAATGACCTGCGCATAGCGCTCCAACGAGAAAATCAACGTCACATTGACGTTAATTCCTTCATATATCGCTCGACGAATAGCCGGCACCCCGGGCGCGGTGGCAGGGATCTTGATCATCAAGTTGGGTCGGGATACTATCGTCCAAAGGCGCTTTGCCTCTGCCACAGTACCTTCAGTATCATAGGCTAATGTTGGAGCAACTTCAAGACTGACATAGCCATCTTCGCCTTGGGTAGCCTCATAAACAGGCAGGAATAAGTCGGCCGCCTTCTGGATGTCTTCCACTGTCAGTTGATCATAAATTTGTAGCGCCGACCATCCCGCCCAAGCCATAGGCTGAATGGCGGAATCATAATCGTGAGAACGCGCAATCGCTTGATGAAAGATAGTCGGATTCGAGGTAACCCCTCGGATCAGCCCCTCAGCAATCATTCTGGCCAATTCACCGTTTTCCAGAAGCCGCCGCTGAATATTGTCATACCAGAGCGATTGACCCAACGCATGTAATTTTTGAATAGCCTCGTTGCCCATCTCTACCTCTCCCCAAACAACTTAACTGCGTTTTGCCTCATCCTCCAAGGCTTGCACCTTCTCAAAGCGACGTTGGTAGCGATCTTCACCCAAGAATTTGGCATTTAAAAAGGCGCGCACAATTTCCTTGGCTAACTCAGGACCAATAATCCGCCCACCTAGGCACAGCGTATTCATATTGTCATGTTCTACCCCTTGATGAGCAGAATAGGTATCATGGCAGACACCAGCATAGACGCCGCGCATTTTATTCGCCGCAATATTGACTCCAATGCCCGAAGCGCAGATCAGAATGGCTCTTTCTACCTCCCCGCGTTGAAGCGCCCGACCTGCTTTTTCTGCAAAATCCGGATAGTCCACCCGTTCCTCGCTGAAAACCCCAAAATCCACCACCTCATGCCCCAAGGAACGCACAGCCTCGATGACATGCGCTTTGAGAGGAAAACCTCCATGATCACATGCAATGGCTACACGCATTTTAGCCTCCCTTTCCTATTCGCCAACTCCCAACAACCCATGGGCTTCACGCACAATTTCGCTTACCGTCAAGCCAAACTGCTCATAGATTATTTTGTACGGCGCCGATGCCCCAAAACGGTTGATCCCCAGGATTCGTCCTTTGCTCCCTACCCAGCGCTCCCAACCCAAAGGGCGGGCCGCCTCCACGGCCAAGCGCCGCTCAACGGAGGGCGGCAACACCTCATCCTGATATCCTCGTTCCTGCGCTTCAAACAACTCCCAACTCGGGAAGGACACCAAGCGGACATTATAGCCCTCTGCCGCCAGTGCATATCCCGCTTCAACAATAAGGCTTACTTCCGAGCCGCTCGCCATGAGAATGATCTGCGGGCGCCCGCCCCCCAGATCAGCCAACACATACGCCCCACGGCGCAACCCACTGGCCGGGGCGAATACCGAACGATCCAACACCGGAATGGCCTGCCGACTCAATACCAATGCCGTTGGCCTATCCCGACGCTCAATCGCTACCCTCCACGCTTCGCGCACCTCGTTGGCATCGGCAGGGCGAATGACAACCAGATTGGGGATCACCCGCAGAGAGGGTAACTGTTCAATGGGTTGATGAGTCGGCCCATCTTCACCCAAACCGATCGAATCGTGGGTAAAGATCCAGATGCTCCCGAGGTGTGAAAGGGCCGAAAGGCGGATCGCCGGTCGCATATAATCCGAAAAGACCAGGAAGGTCGCACCGAACGGGATAATACCCCGATAGTAGGCCATTCCATTGACCACCGCCCCCATACCATGCTCACGTACCCCAAAATGGAGATAGCGCCCCAGCGGATTATCCGCCTGAAAGGCCGTGGTGCAGTTCATCCAGGTGTTGTTCGAAGGCGTCAGGTCAGCCGATCCGCCCATCAATTCCGGCAGCCGTGTGGCCAGGACATTCAAGACTTTCCCCGAAGCTGCCCGTGTCGCCATCCCTTTCGGATCTGGAGCAAACTCCGGCAAGTCTTTGTCCCAATCGGTTGGTAAACGCCCCTGCATGCGCCGCTCAAACTCAGCCGCCAGGTCTGGATACGCCTGACGATAGGCTTCAAACTGCTCTTGCCACGCCTTTTCGGCCATTTCTCCTTGTTCCACAGCTTGCCGGTAAAAGGTCAACACATCCTCGGGAATATAGAACATCGGCTCCAAGGGCCACCCCAGACGTTCTTTAGCACCACGTAATTCTTCTTCACCCGGCGGTTCTCCATGGGCTTTGGCCGTACCTTGGCGCGTGGGTAAGCCGTAACCAATTTGGGTGCGGCAGATAATCAACGAGGGCCGCGGATCGGCTTTCGCCTCACGGATGGCGGCATCAAGGGCAGCGACATTATTGCCATCTGCCACGTGTAACACCTGCCAGCCGTAGGCTTCAAATCGGCGCGCACGGTCTTCGGTAAAGGTCAGATCCGTTGAACCGTCAATCGAGATGCGGTTGTCATCATAAAGATAAATCAACTTGCCCAATCGCAGGTGACCTGCCAGCGATGCGGCTTCAGACGCTACTCCTTCCATCAAGTCCCCATCAGTGACCAGGGCGTAGATATAGTGATCCACAATGTTAAAACCAGGGCGGTTGAATTCCGCTGCCAGATGGGCTTCAGCAATCGCCATGCCTACCCCATTGGCAAAGCCCTGCCCTAAGGGACCGGTCGTCGTCTCTACGCCCGGGGTCAAGCCATATTCGGGATGACCTGGGGTCTTACTCCCCCACTGACGAAAGCGCTTGAGTTCTTCTAAAGGCAGATCGTAACCCGTCAAATGAAGCAAGGAATACAGCAAGGCACAACCGTGTCCACCCGAAAGGATAAAACGATCTCGATTCGGCCAATGGGGATTGCGCGGGTTATGCCTGAGGTGGCGCGTCCAGATAGTATAGGCAATCGCTGCAGCCCCCATCGGCAGACCCGGATGCCCTGAATTCGCGTTCTGCACTGCATCCGCCGAAAGAAAACGCAAGGCATTAATTGCACGTGATTCAAATTCAGGTGTGACAATCATGGGATGTGCTCCTTGAGATGATGGCAAGATAAGAGGCAACTCCTAATTGCCAAAATTCTACCATCAATCACACACCATCCTCGAAAAAAATAAAGGGCTTACACAACTGTGCAAGCCCATTCATTTTCATCTGTGTTTTCATATTAGGTGCACACGCCGCAATCGCAGGCTATTAGTCACCACAAAAACACTGCTGAATGCCATGGCCAAAGCCGCCAGGATCGGATTTAGATAGCCCATCGCCGCCGCGGGAATGAGAATCACATTGTAGAAAAAGGCCCAAAAGAGGTTTTGGCGAATCGTGAGCAGTGTTTTTCGTGAAAGTAGAATCGCCCGTGCTACGCCACGTAAATCACTCCCGATCAACGTGACCGGTGCCGTTGCCATGGCGATATCCGTGCCTGTGCCAATCGCAATCCCCACATCAGCCTGTGCCAAGGCAGGCGCGTCATTAATTCCATCCCCCACCATGGCCACAATATGCCCCTGTTGCTGTAACGATTTGACCGCATCGGCCTTGTGCTGTGGTAAAACCTCGGCGATAACTTCTTCGATACCCACCTGTGACGCAATTGCCAACGCTGTTGGACGCTGATCCCCCGTTAACATTATCACTCGCAACCCCAGATCGCGCAGCGCACGCACACCCTCGTAAGCCCCTTCTTGTAGGGTATCGGCAATCCCAATTACACCGCTGAGAACGCCATCCACGGCGATCAATACAGGCGTTTGCGCCTCCGCCTTAATCTTTTCCACAACCGACTCGAGCCCATTAAGAGAAAGCCCGCGCCGCTGAAACATTCCCGGACTTCCTATCATTACCCGGTAACCTTGGATTTCCGCTTCGACACCTTGCCCAATATCTGCCGTAAAACCAGCTGGATTTTCCAGTCGCAGACCTCGCGCATTCGCTTCGGCCACAATGGCTTCACCCAATGGGTGACCACTGACCTGTTCCACGCTGGCTGCTAATTGAAGGAGACGGTTTTCATCTTTACCCAGAGGGCTTTCTGGAGCAAGATAAATTTGGGTTACCTGAGGTTGCCCTCGGGTTAGCGTTCCCGTCTTATCCAGAACGACCACATCAACCTGCCCGGCCCGCTCCAAGGCTTCGCTGTTGCGAAATAATATGCCCAGTTCTGCCCCTTTGCCAGTCCCTACCATGACCGCTGTAGGTGTCGCCAATCCCAGAGCACATGGGCAGGCAATCACCAATACCGCCACCATGTGGATCAAAGCGCGTGCAAATGTTGCATTTGGATCACCTGGAATGGGCACAAAGAAATACCAGATGCCAAATGTTATCACTGCGATCAAGATAACGAGAGGGACAAATACCGCCGCGATACGATCTGCCAAACGCTGGATGGGGGCTTTACTCGCTTGGGCTTCTTGCACCAAACGCACAATTTGGGCCAGAACGGTATCTTTTCCAATCCGTGTAGCCTCAAATCGCAAGAAACCTTGTTTATTGAGCGTCCCTCCAATCACATTGTCCCCCGGTTTTTTTACCACTGGTAAAGACTCCCCCGTCAACATAGATTCATCTACCGTTGAATGTCCTTCGATAACCACGCCGTCCACCGGAATACGTTCACCTGGCCGCACCAGCACAATGTCGCCAATTTGAACCTCTTCAATAGGAATCTCGAGTTCATGTCCTTCCCGGAGGACACGCGCCGTCCGGGATTGCAATCCCATTAATTTGCGAATAGCTTCCCCGGTCAACCCACGGGCGCGGGCTTCCAAATACTTGCCCAGCCGCACCAAGGTGATAATCACAGCCGCGGTTTCGAAATACACATGTCCTTTGAGCCATCCCAATACTACTGCCACCGAATAGAGATAAGCCACCGAGGACCCCATTGCGATTAAGACGTCCATATTGGCAGCACCATTTCGCAGTGCTTTATACCCATTCCGATAATACTGCCAGCCCACATAAAATTGAACCGGGGTCGCCAGCGCCCATAGAAGCCAATCCAGTCTCGGAGAATGGACCCACGTCATCGGCAACATCCCCAAATCACGCCCCATGGCCAACAGGAAAAGGGGTAGAGTAAACACTACCCCTATAACCAGCAAACGCTTTTGGTGCGTAACTTCCCTTCGGCGGGCTTCAGCTTCAGCGTCCTGAAACTCCCCCGTACTTTCAACTACGTCGAAACCCACCTGACGAATGATGTGGCGAATTTCCTGCTGACTGATCAAGGTGGGTATATAACGGACAATCACCTGCCGTGCCGGGTAAAGCACATGAACTTCGCGCACCCCAACCAATTGTGCTAAGGTGCGTTCCATACGGCGGGCATCGTTATCATCGCTCAATCCTTCAATCGGCCATTGAACGTCTGCAGTCGCAACACCATAACCGGCCCGTTCCACGCGTGCGACCAAATCCTCCCATCGGGTTAGGGTCGGATCAAAGATCACAGTAGCGCGCTCTGAAGCGAGATTGACAGCTACGTGGTTTACTCCTTTTTCTTTTTTCAAATTGCGTTCGATGGTGGCGACACAATTGGCGCACGTCATTCCAGTGATGGGTAGCACCACCTGTTGTGTTTTTTCCATAACGGCCTCCAGTAAGCAACCTCAGGGCGTTTTTCGCGCCCCGAGGTTGTAAAGTCTCAACTCCTAAATCCTTTGGGGAGGATAGTTTATCTCCTCGAGCAGTTTGGCAATGCTCTCCGGGGATGCCGGAGCTTCGTACTTGACTCGAACCTTTTTGCTCGTCAAATCGGCCTCAACCCCTTGAACGCCATTCAATTCCTGCAATTCCATTTTGATGGTGTGAACACAGTGAGCACAGTGGATTGCCGGAACAAAGAATTCAACTTCTGCCATGAGATTTACCTCCGTTGGGAAAGGTTAGTAGTGTTAAAGACCTCAATAATTTCTTTCAGAACGCGCTCCCGTTCCTGAGGATCTTCGCCCTGAATGGCCGAAATAACACAGGAATGAAGGTGATCTTCCAAAATCATCGCGCTCACCTTATCCAAAGCAGCCTGCACCGCCTGAATTTGACGAATGATATCAATGCAATAAACACCTTCTTCCACCATGCGCTGAATTCCACGCAAGTGACCCTCGGCAGTTTTTAACCGGGCGATAACATCTGGGTTGCGCATCATACTTCATTCTTACCCCCTCCCCAGTGGGAGGGGGATACTATATTTTACCACATTACTCCAAATTTTCAAGACCCCAAGTTCTGAAACTCGTATCACCTCTTATAATTAATTCTCATTTGTAAACATATAAACTAATGCCGAACCTTCGCCTTGACATTCCCATAATTTACTCATAGCATTGTATTATGTTAAGTCGTCTACAAAAGCAGTGGAGATTGATGAGGGTTGGTACTGCACTTCTAAGCCTGCTGTGGCTGGGCTTCTCAACCTACTGGTTTCCTCCTCATAGCGACCGGTACATGGCGCCTAAAACCGGATTTATTGCCCCCTATTTCGAACTCACCACACTCAACGGAGAAACTCTTGATCTTGCCCAAATCAAAGCCCAGGTTATTATCCTAAACTTTTGGGCTACCTGGTGCCCGCCCTGCCGCGCCGAAATGCCCACATTCGAGCGCCTCAGTCATGAATTTGAGCCAGACCAGGTACTCTTTATCGGCGTTAATGCGACTTTCCAGGACAATCTCTCCGACATCCATCAATTTATGCGAGAGAACAACATTACTTTCCCCGTTGTGCTCGATTTTGATGGAAAGGTGAGCCGCACTTACCAAATTCAAGCCTTTCCCACAACGTTCTTATTAGAGCGTGACAAGAGCATTCGTAGTGTGATGATCGGCGGTCCTGTTTCAGCCGCCTGGCTGCGCTCCGAAATTGAGCAAATCCTGAACCATTAGTAATGAGTTGCCTTAATGTTTCCGGTCCTCCATGTCGGTCCCCTTTCAATCAATACGTCTATTGTGATCCTTCTTGCTGGTCTGTGGATAGCGCTTTGGGTGGGAGAAAAGCAAAACCTAACCCTCTTGCACTCTTCCTCTCCTTACGAAACCCTGGTGTTGACAGCACTACTCGCAGGCATTATCGGTGCTCGCTTGGGTTATGCGGCTCAACACATCTCTGCTTTTATTAGTGATCCCCTTGCCCTAATAACTCCGTCCCCAATTATGCTTGATCTTCCTGCAGGGATTTTGGCCGCCTTCCTGGCAGGGCTGGTTTACGGCTACCGCCACAGCCTGAAATTCTGGAAAACACTCGATCAACTAACGGCTCCTGCCGCAGTTTTTGTCAGCACCATTCATCTCGCTAACTTGGCTTCAGGCAACGCTTATGGTGCCCCCACCCAACTACCTTGGTGTGTTCATCTTTGGAGTGAGTGTCGTCATCCTACTCAAGTCTATGCCTTTATTTTGGCTCTGGGCATTGTAATTTTTATTTTGTACACAGCGCGTTACAACTTCCCCGCAGGGTTTCAATTCTGGGTTTTTATTGGGTTGAGCGCCTTAGCCCGGTTGATTATCGAACCATTTCGAGGTGACTCGGTGATTTTATTAGGAATCTTCCGTCAGGCTCAAATCATCGCTTGGGTGGTCCTGCTCATTAGCCTGTTTCAGATCTCCAAACGAATTAAACTCATTCCCAAGGAGTAATCCATGCACCTTTTGGGTAAAACTTTCCTGGTCACGGGGGCGGCGCGTCGTTTAGGTCGGGTCTTCGCCCTGGCTATCGCCAAAGAAGGAGGGAACATTATTATCCATCATGGACATTCGCCTGCCGAAGCACACGAGGTGGCTGAACTCGCCCGACAAATGGGGGTTAAAGCCTGGGTGCTTGAGGGTGATCTTTCCAATCCCGCCAACGCAGAAACGCTCCTCGACCAAGCCTGGAGATTGGCGCCTCTTGACGGACTGGTGAATAATGCCGCCATTTTCGAACCTCGCAATCTCTGGGAGACGGACCTGGAAACTTGGCAACGCCACTTGAATATCAACCTAACCGTCCCCTTTCTTCTCAGCCGTCATTTTGCGATGCTTCTCCCCACATCCCAAAGTGGCCGCATTATCAATATCCTCGATTGGCGTGCTTTGAGACCGGGAAGCGACCATTTTGCCTACACTATCAGCAAGGCAGCACTGGCGGCGCTAACGCGTAGTTTGGCATTGGCTTTAGCCCCGCGTATCGTGGTCAACGGAATAGCCTTGGGAGCCATCCTCCCCCCTAGCGATGGTCATATGGAGGAAGATTTGCTTCACTCTGTCCCCGCCCAACGCTGGGCTTCCATAGAGGAAGTAGAGCAAACTCTCATTTTTTTCCTAAGCGCCCCAATGTATATCACTGGCGAGATCATTCATCTTGATGGTGGGCGTCATCTTGTCTAAGGAGTGAGTCTATGGACGTTACTTTCATCCAAGATTTGTTAGTTCGCGGTGTCATTGGTATTAGTGACCGTGAGCGCTCGCAACCTCAAGACATCCTCATAAACCTAGTATTATTTGGGGATGTTAGCAAAGCCGCCCAAACAGACCGCATCGAAGACTGCATCAACTATCGAACCATTGCCAAGAAAATCACGGCTTACGTTGAGCGCGCCGAGCGCTGCACCGTTGAAGCCCTCGCTGCTGATATTGCGCGTTTATCCTTGGAAGAGCCCAATGTTATAGGCGTGCGGGTGAGGGTCGAAAAACCAGGCGCCGTCCGTTTTGCCCGGTCCGTGGGGGTAGAAATCGAGCGTTTTCGGGATTCAAAAACTACCCCAGCCATGCATCAGGCTTATATCCTCTTAGGCAGTAACATCGAGCCTGAGGTCAATATCGCTGCAGCCATTCACCGTCTGAAGGAATCCTGTGTCATTAACGCCATTTCCAGTATTTGGGATACCGAGGCTGTGGGCTCGCCCGGTCCGCGCTTTTTAAATGCTGTTGTTTGGCTCTCAACCCCCCTCGATTTGGAAGCCTTAAAAAAACAAATCCTGGCGCCTATTGAACAAGCTTTGGGACGGGTTCGAACACCCGATAAGAACGCTCCCCGCACTATAGATTTAGATGTTCTTATCTTTGATGATCGAGTCCTGGATAGTAATATTTGGCAACGCGATTTTATCGCGCTGCCGATGGCAGAATTACGTCCAGATCTCAGCCGTTCCACCAACAGCGAAAGCCTGGCAGAAATCGCCCAGCGGCTTCGTTCAACCTCCTCTGCTTTTGTACGCAGCGATTTGCAACATCTGAGTCGTTTGCGTTAAATATGAAGGGGTTCGGCACTGCGCGAGATATTATCCAAAAACTCCATCCGCGTTGCCATGCTCGTGCGAAATGCGCCCAGCATGGTGGAAGTCGTCATTCGCGAGTTGTGCTTTTTGACACCCCGAATCATTGCGCACATATGAATAGCCTCGACAACTACTGCGACCCCCATAGGGTGCAAAACCTCATTTATGAAGTCCGCGATTTGGCGCGTCATGCGCTCCTGAACCTGTAACCGCCGCGCAAACATGTCCACAACTCGCGGAATCTTGGAAAGACCGATCACCTTGCCCTTGGGGATATACGCCACATGAGCGCGGCCGATAAAAGGCAACATGTGATGCTCGCATAAACTATAAAACTCTATATCCCGTACTACGACCATTTCGTCATAATTGACATCAAAGATGGCATCATTAATCAGTTCAACCGGATCTATACGGTAACCAGCGAGCAATTCCTCATACATTTTTGCTACCCGTTCAGGGGTCCGCAGCAAGCCTTGGCGATTTGGATCTTCACCAAAAGCGATTAACATCTGGCGCACACTTTCTTGAATGGATTGTGCATCAATTCCATTACCATCTAAAAGGTCGGCTGCGGCATAGACATCAGCGTTCATCATAAATTTTCCTCCTTATCTTACATTTTACGATCTAAAAAGTATTATTGCTGACGACTCAGCAAAGAATGTGTCAACTCCCTCAGGGCAACCATAACCTCGTTCTCTAACTCAGTTCTTTCCAGCCATTTCAAAGCTTCATGAGTAAGTCTATCGGCTTCGAGTTCCGTTTGATGTTGAACACCTTCTTCAATTAACCATTGAGCCAGTACAGAGGCTTCATGGGGTTGAATTTGTCCTTCTCGCCAGCGCTGAGCAAAGCGCCCATTACGAGCCAAGCCCAACACAACCGGAAGAGTCTTTTTCCCGCTCACCAAATCGCTCTCAGTGGACTTTCCGGTCAGTGCCGCACTGCCCCAAATTCCCAGCCAATCATCCACAACCTGGAAACACAAGCCCAAAGCATTTCCATAACTTGCAAAGGCATGTTGCACGGATTCTTCCGCACCTCCAATCAGCGCGCCTAAATGAGCACATGTTTGGATCAACGCCGCCGTCTTTCCGGCAATCATGGTCCAATAGTGTTCAAATGAGATTTCGCGATCCTGTTCAAAGGCAATATCAAGATGCTGTCCCCCGGTTAGTCGCAAGCAGGTTTCAATAAACAGGGCTTGGGAACGAAAATACTCGTTTGGGCTTAGAATTTGTTGTAATCTGGACAAGGCCATAAAGGCTGCTGCAAACATGGCATCACCGGCATTGATGGCTTGCGCCTCACCCCATCGGGCCCAAACTGTCGCGCGACCACGCCGCATGGGACTTCGATCTTCAATATCATCATGGATGAGGGAAAAGTTATGTAGCAGTTCAACCGCTGCCGCCGCTGGTAGAGCCTTTTCCCAATCCCCACCCACCGCCTCGGTTACCAAGAGCAACAACATGGGACGGAGGCGTTTTCCCTGTGCCGCCTGACCCGCACCTTCTCCTTCCCATCCCATGTGATAGCGTAATATCGCCGCCATACCAGGATAGTCTTTTAGGATTGGATAATCTAGGATCTCTTGTAACAAAGCCTCTAACTGGGGACGATAGCGTGAGAAGAAGGGTGTAAATGTACTCATCATGAAAACCCTTTTTTGATCAGAGGTGTAGAACGAAGGGCTGAAATCGTGGACGCCCCAACCCCAAACATCGCGATACGTAATGCCAGCAGGATTTCTTCCACCAAGCCCATTAACTCATCCAAGGAATGCGCTGCTGCCTTTAGGAAAGGGCCCGCCATGCCAACCAGAGAAGCGCCCAATGCAATACATTTTGCCACATCGAGTCCGTGACGAATGCCACCTGAAGCGATCAAAGGAAGTTCGGGCACAACATTGCGCACCATGGTCAAAGCCTGGGCTGTGGGAATGCCCCAATCACGAAACAAGGCTGCCACCCGGGCGCGTCGCTCGTCTGACATGCGGTACATCTCAACCTGCGACCACGAGGTTCCCCCAGCCCCCGCAACATCAATCGCCGCCACGCCAACATCAGCCAGGCGCCGAGCTACCCGGGCAGAGATACCCCATCCCACCTCTTTCACCACCACTGGTACCCCTACTTCCTTACAGACGATCTCTATCTTTTTTAACAGGCCGCTAAACCGCGTGTTGCCCTCTAGCTGGAGTGCCTCCTGAAGCGGATTAAGGTGCAAAATCAAGGCATCCGCCTCAATCATCTCAACCGCCCTGCGGCAATCCTCGGAAGTGAAACCATAATTAAGTTGCACCGCACCCAAATTGGCAAACAAGAGAATGGAAGGCGCAACACGCCGAACCCGAAAAGTCTCGACACTCTCAGGATGCTGAAACGCTGTTCTTTGGGAGCCCACGCCCATCGCCAAACCGAAACGTTCCGCTACCTCAGCCAGGCGCAAATTTATCACCTCGGCTTCGGAGGTGCCTCCAGTCATGGATGAGATTAAGAGCGGTGCCCCCAGAGGTTTCCCCAAAAATTCGCTTCTTAAGTCTATAGTTTCAAAATCCAGTTCGGGCAAGGCCAAATGCTCAAACGTATAGGCATCCAAACCATTGTTCAAGCCCGATTGGACATCCTTTTCAAGGTTGATCCGTATATGGTCAGTTTTTCGGGGTTGTAATTCAGGATCATGTCCCTGCATATTCACCTACCAGAGAGTGTGTGTTTGAGTATACCAAAGGAAAGGGGGTAGGGAACACATCCCGCTTAGGCAAAGATTGTACATCCAGACCAGGTTCTCCCTCCCTTTTTATTGGGGTAGGAGGTAGGGACAATTATCTTGACACCTTCTAATCCCGAATTACAATTACTGCAACCTTAGAGACCCGGGAGGTTGCAATGAGCGATGTATTTGAAGAGGTCAAAGCGGTGATCGCTGATGTATTGAAAATTGATCCCAGCGAAATCACTCCCGAGACGCGCATCATCGAAGACCTCAAAGCCGATTCCATGGACCAATTCTTCCTAATTGATGGTCTCAGCCAAAAGTTCGATTTGGCCATCTCGGATGAAGATGCACGGCAAATCAAGACCGTGGCCGATGCCGTGCGTTATATCGAGACTCACAAAAAGCAATAAGCAAAATGGCACGGAAGCAGAACCATTTCTTCCGTGCCTAGCCTCCTTCATCCCAAAGATCACATTATTTTCCTAAATAAGGCGCAACCAACTCGGCCACCTGTTCGGGATGTTGGGTGATACGTACTCCCGCTGCCTCTAACGCAGCAATTTTTCGATCCGCTGTACCTGATCCGCCTTCGATAATCGCTCCTGCATGTCCCATGCGCTTACCGGGCGGGGCAGTGCGACCAGCAACAAACCCTATCACAGGCTTAGTAACATGGCGGGCGATATACTCCGCGGCGCGTTCCTCATCGTTGCCCCCAATTTCCCCAATTAACACTATCGCTTCCGTGTAAGGGTCGGCTTCAAACAATGACAAAATATCAATAAAATCCGTCCCACGCACAGGATCACCGCCGATACCCACACACGTGCTCACCCCCACACCTTTCATTTTCAAAGCATAGAGCACTTCGTAGGTCAATGTACCCGAACGCGAAACCACCCCTACGCTTCCCGGTAATGCAATATTACCGGGAATAATCCCCACTTTGGATTCACCCGGAGTCAGTGCACCAGGGCAATTCGGTCCAATCAAACACACCTGTTTTTGCTCCAAATAGCGTGTTACACGCATCATATCTTGGATTGGAATGCCCTCGGTAATGCAGAAAATAAGGCCGATCCCAGCATCAGCTGCTTCAAAAATGGCATCTGGCGCAAAGCGAGCCGGTACAAAAATCACGCTTACATCGGCTCCTGTTGCCTCTACGGCGACTTTGACCGAGTCAAATACGGGAATTTTGCCATCTAACACCCACTCCCCACCTTTACCCGGCGTAACTCCTGCCACCACATTCGTTCCATAAGAAAACATTTGCTGAGTATGAAAGGACCCCTCATGCCCTGTAATGCCTTGGACCAAAACCCGAGATTTTCGGTTAATCAAGATGCTCATAAATCAAATCTCCTTTGCTAACGGCTACGGCTTTTTGGGCGGCTTCCACCAAGGTTTCCGCAGTGATCATACGGGCATCTGCGAGCATCCTGCGCCCTTCTTCTGCATTGGTACCGACTAAACGTATCACCATGGGTACCCCTGGCTTGACCTCTGATAAAGCACTCAGGATACCTCGTGCTACTTCGTCACAACGGGTAATTCCACCAAAAATATTGATGAGCACTACCTTAACCTTTGGATCTGAAAGGATAATACGCAATGCCGCTGCCACTTTATCCGCACCAGCCCCTCCGCCTATATCCAAAAAATTGGCCGGCTCTCCCCCATGTAGTTTGATGATATCCATGGTTGCCATGGCTAGGCCAGCGCCATTGACCATGCACCCAATCTCCCCTTCAAGTTTGATATAAGAAAGGCCGTATTTACGGGCTTCAACTTCTGCTGGCGCCTCTACATCAGGGTCACGCATCTCAGCCAAGTCGGGATGGCGGAAAAGCGCATTATCATCGATGCTCATCTTCCCGTCCAAGGCTAACATGCGCTTATCTGCAGTAATGACTAAAGGGTTGATCTCCACCAGGGTTGCATCATGAGCGGTATACACTCGCCATAAACCCTCCGCAATTCCGCTAAAGGTCTTCCAATACTCCCGCGGCAGATCCATGGCTACGGCAATGTCGCGAGATTGGTAATCGCGTAATCCGATTAAAGGGTCAATGTGCACCTTAATTATTTTTTCTGGAGAACGGCGGGCAATTTCTTCGATATCCACCCCTCCCTCCGCCGAAGCCATCATGATCGGGCACCGCCTTGTTCGGTCGTTCGTGATTCCTAGATAAAGTTCGCGTTCAATACTTACCGCCTCATCAACCAATACTTTGCGCACTGGTAAACCCTTGATCTCCATCCCCAAAATCAGCGTCGCCAGTTCCTCCGCCTCTTCCGGGGATCGCGCCAATCGAATTCCACCTGCTTTACCCCGTCCTCCTATCAATACCTGGGATTTAATGACTACCTTTCCACCCAATTCCTCAGCAATATGCTTGACCTCAGTTGAGTTCAGCGCGACTTTACCTCTGGGAATAGGAATGCCAAAGCGTGCAAAGATCTGCTTGGATTGATACTCGTGTAGATTCATAGATCCATTGACCCCATTAAGCATGAATTGACGAGCCCATTATATCCTCATCTTTCCCAAATGCTAATTAGCCCGGCAAAAAAAAACGCATTGCCAGGTTATATCTTATAGACTCAGAAGGCAACCAATCACCCTTTGAGAAAATCTTCCAAGGCCTGGCGGCTGATCCGATAGGCATTACCGATCTTTTTCGCCTTTAGTTCTCCCGACTGAATCGCAGCCAAAACATCCTCTTCCGAGACGCGCAGTATCGTTGCCGCCTCTGCTGGGGTCATCACTTCGGGGATCCCGGTAGCCTTCCCCCCCTCTCCACTGCTTTTTCCGGCGCCCTGAAGGGATTGTGAAATCACATTACCCAAACCCACTCCGGCTCCAATGCCGGCTGTTAACCCCGCGCCACCACTTGGGTTTTGTGCGGCATCCCGCAGGGCATCTGCAGCCTGTAATTGCGTGTAAGTTTGCAGGTCCAACACTCCCATTGCTCGTAAATCTTCTGCCGACTTTTCAGAGGGTTTCAGATTAGCAATATAAAATGTCTTGAGGGTTAGACCCAGGGCAGAAAAATCATCTTGAGCCTTGGCCCTAACGCCGGCACCAATCTCCTCGGTTAATCCGATTAAATCGGTAACCGGACGTTTAGCCGCAGTTTCGCCCAGCAAATCCTGCAATTTAGAGAGAAGAATCGCGCGCAAACGATCCTCAATATCCGACATGCGATAAACCTTCTGTGCCCCTACGACTTGGGTTATAAACTGCTGAGCATCTCTTACCTGGAATGAGTAGGTACCAAACCCCTGAAGAAGCGCCACCCCCAACCCCATGCCCGGATTGCGCACTAGAATCGGTTGGGGTGTGCCCCACTTTCGATCCACAAATTCACGCATGGAAACAAAATAGACCTCAGCGGTGAACGGGGTGCGGTTATTAAACGCCTTCCCCAGGAAATCAATTAGCAAAGGGATGTTTGCGGTGGTTATCGTATGCCGCCCTGGACCGAAGGAGTCCAAAGCCCGCCCATCACGGAAGAACACTGCGCGTTGTGATTCGCGCACAATGACCTGTGATCCTATGCGCAGATCAGCCACCCCTTCTTCCGGAAATCGATGCACGATTTCATCCACCATTTCGCTGGGATATTCAACGACATCAAATATTCTTGCCATCTGATTTCTCCTTCTTGCGTTCTTTTAAGCAATTGGATGAACCTATTGGGTGGATTCCGATGTTGCAGGGGAAATCCCCATCAAAACTTCGGTCCGTTTCTCAAAAGCATCCAGACACGATTGTGCCACAGCGATAAGATGACGCACAGCTGCCCCCAATCCCTCGCCGCCAATAGATGCCTCAACATGATCAAGTGCACGCGCAACCTCGTCCTCCAAGTTCACCAACGCCAAATCATAGGTGTATACCCGTTCCAAGTCCTCGGGGCGAATGCGCACCGCATCGAAGAACCCGGTATAGCCATAGGCCGCTGTTTTGAGCCGATCAATGAATTGGCGAAGTTTCAATGAGGCCTGCTCAATATCGTCCACCAGTTCCAATTCTCCCTCCCCTAACAACGCCCGCTGAACAGCAGAGACCCGTTGCCACAGCGCTTCGAAGCGGTTTGCAAGGGCCTCGCGCAGCATCTTATCAGCCACTCTGCGTTGAGCCCGTTCTACATAACCGGAGAAACCCGGAATACGGCTCAACAATTGGTTGAAAATGTTTTGATCACCCTTAACGCGATCATAAATATCACTCATCTGGCCTCCTTTGCCTTGATCTCACTCATAGGACTTCATTATCATTTTGATTATAGGTCTAAAAGATTGGAGAGACAATTGCTTTTATTTAAAAACTTTCCAGATTTTCAGAATTATGCTCTAAAAATTTGCAACAGGTGACCTTATTTGTAGTATTTATAGTACTCCACATGTTCACTTTTCGCGAAAGGAGGTGAACCGCGATATTGTTTGCACCTAAAGAGAAGGGCCAGGGTCTGGTCGAATACGCATTGATCCTTGTTCTGGTTGCAGTCGTTGTTATTGTCGTCCTTGCTCTCCTCGGCCCCGCCATCGGTAACGTCTTCAGCCAAATTATGCAGAGCATCTAAAAACCATCAAGTTTCAGCAGAATCTCCACATAATAACAGGCACAAGAAAAACAACTGGGCAGGCCTATAGAGGGATGTGTTCTGCAGATAACTTTGTAAGCATTCTGTAAAGTCACCCCCTTTGTTTTTAAGGAGCAAATTTATATAATATAGTCAAGACCATTCATAAACCGAAAGGAGGTGAACCGCAATGTTGTTTGCACCTAAAGAGAAGGGCCAGGGTCTGGTCGAATACGCATTGATCCTTGTTCTGGTTGCAGTCGTTGTTATTGTCGTCCTTGCTCTCCTCGGCCCCGCCATCGGTAACGTCTTCAGCAAAATTATGCAGAGCATCTAAATACACCGCCACTCGTTGCACGAACACGAAATAGACCCTGCCAAGCAGGGTCTATTTCGTGAATAACGACAATGAACTAACAATTTTGAAGAGATACTTTTCTATTCCTTTTGCCTTATAATAGTGTTATCTATGTATCGTTGTATCTTCTCAGCCCCTCACTTTTCAAGAATTGGGAGGTAATAAAAGATGGCCGGTCGAAGTAGGCGAGGTGGTCTCTTAATTATTATAGTGGCACTCATTCTTCTTTTATTGGTCGGAGCCGCATACCTGTGGCTTCAAATGCAAGGTGGCTTGTCAGGGCAGGCTCAACCCTTACCTACTCAAGCCCCCCAAGACCTTGTAGATATTGTTGTGACCACACAATTCATTGCGCGAGGATCAGAGATCGTCGAAGGCGCAGTAACGACGATCCCTTATCCACGCGATAAACTTGTTGCCGGCACTTTCATCACCGATCTTCAATCCGTTTACGGTAAACGTGCTAAATATGACTTAGAACGAGGCATCCCCCTTACCCCTGGTGTCCTCTTGGAACCCGGCGCCGGCTCGGTGGTCTCGTTTGATATACCCAAAGAATATGTTGCACTATCCGTACCCATCTCAAGCCTCACATCAGTTTCTTACGCCCTTCAACCTGGCGACCACGTTATGGTCATTGGATGTATGTTGCTAGTAGATGTGGATCAACAATTTCAATCTAAACTCCCCAACAAGCTTCCTCAGGTCATTAAGCCGGGGTTGGTTAATGAACCCGAGTCGTTAACCCCTGGCTTCCTAGACAGTGCTGTTTTAACCGACCAAGGACGCGCGGAATTTGATCCCACCCTTAATCAACCACTCTATGCCGTTCCATCTGAACCACAACGCCCCCGCTTAGTCTGCCAAACCATAATTCAAGATGCTGTTGTGCTAAGGATGGGAATGTTTTCTCAAGAGGCCTCAAGCGTCGCCCAGCAACCCGCCCCAACCCCTCAACCTGGAGAAACCGCTTCAACGACAACTACCACAACAGCTCCCAGTGTTGTGACCCTCGTCGTCAGCCCCGAGGATGCTGTGATTTTGAATTTTATGATGTTAGAAGGGATCAAGATCAATCTGGCCCTCCGCAACCCAACCGACACCAAGCCGATTGTCACCGATGCAGTAACCCTTCAATATCTGATGGACCAGAAAAATATCCCCCTGCCGGCCAAATTGCCTTATGCAGTTGAGCCACGGGTGGACCATTTAGAATTTCCTCAATTGCAAAGCCAGGCCACCCCTACACCAATGCCATAAAGCAACTCTAAATTGGCGCTCTATTTAGGAGCATTCATGGCAAGCACTGATAAGATCAAAGTTATTATCGTCGACGATATCCTAGAAACAAGGGAAACGATTCGGCGCGCGCTTCAGCTCGAACCCAGTGTCGAAATCGTCGGAGTGGCTAGAAATGGTCAAGAAGCTATCGAATTGGTTTATGAAAGCCGCCCCGATGTAGTGATTATGGACATCAACATGCCAGACATGGACGGCATTACAGCCACAGAAGCCATTCGCCGAAAAGTTCCATATACCCAAGTGGTGATTCTCTCGGTGCAAAATGACCCCGGATATATGCGGCGCGCCATGCTGGCCGGTGCGCGCGATTTTCTCTCTAAGCCACCAGATATTGACGAGTTAATAGCGGCGGTAAAACGCGCCGGGGCTATGGCGTTGGAAGAAAAACGTAGCACTATCTTAACCGGAACAGAAAGTGGAACAAGTAGCAGTGGGCTTGGCGGTACTTCAAAGGGGAAAATCATCGCCATCTACGGACCAAAAGGGGGGACTGGTAAAACGATCCTTGCGACGAACCTCGCAATTGCCTTTCAGATTCAAGGCCATAAGTCCATATTAGTAGATGGAGATCTTCAATTTGGAGATATTGCCGTTATTCTTAATGAGCGTGGCAAGAACAGCGTCGTAGATCTAGCCATTCGCGCCAATGAACTAGATGCTGAGGTGGTTGAAGGCGTTGTTGTTACCCACCGTGAGACCAAGCTCTCTATTTTGGTGGCTCCTTCCAAACCGGAGATGGCCCTCCAGGTAAATGGAGAGCAATTTGCCACACTGCTTCAATTCTTGACCACCCTGTATCGCTTTGTGATAGTAGATACATCCTCCTACCTTAGCGACACGACCCAGGCAATTCTAGATACCGCTGATTACATCGTGCTGATTACGACTCAAGAGTTGCCCTCACTCAAGAACGTTAGTCTGTTTCTCACTTTAGCGGACGCTTCAAACATTCAGCGAGATCGCATTATCCTGATTCTCAACCGATACGATAAACGGATAAATCTCGACGCCGAAAGAATTAATAACAGCCTCAAACACCCCGTAGAGGTTGTCATCCCCCTTGATGAACGTACCGTTATTCAATCCATCCTGAAAGGACGACCCTTCGTGTTAGAAGACCGGTCAAGTGCTCTCTCAAAAGCCATCCTAAGTTTAGCCGAGCTCATTCCACGCAAAATTGCACAGCACGAGACATCCCAAGAGCGTGAAACTGTTGGTAAAAAATGGGGAGTATAAGCCATGTCTCTATTAAAGCGTTTATCTGGTGAAGCCTCAACGCCCAATAATCACCAAGATGGTGGAGCGGGGGTGTTGCGTTCCCCCTCTACCCCTGTCAAACGAGTCCCTACTCCCGTGCAACCCACGGGAACCGATACCTATCAAGACTTAAAAAGCCGGGTTCAGGCTAAACTTCTCTCCACGCTTGATCCTTCTATGGACGTTACCAAAGTCACTGAGGTGCGGCGGACAATTCAGGAATTATTCGAACAAATTCTGAATGAAGAAAATATTGTCCTCTCGCGCCCAGAGCGCGCTAGAATGTACGAGCAGATTGTTGCGGAGATATTGGGATTTGGCCCGCTTCAACCCCTCCTTGAGGATGATACTATTACAGAAATCATGGTAAACGGGGCACGTAACATCTATGTTGAGCGACGTGGAAAGATCCAGCGTGTTCCACTCTCCTTTGAGAACAACGATCATGTGATGCGCATTATTGAACGTATCGTTGCACCACTTGGGCGGCGGGTGGATGAGTCCTCACCCTACGTAGATGCCCGCCTTCCCGATGGCTCGCGGGTCAACATCGTTATTCCCCCCATCTCTCTGGTTGGGCCAGTTATAACCATCCGCAAGTTTGCCCGCAATCCTATCACCGTTGATCAACTTATTCAATTCGGCTCTATAACTCCCGAGGCGATCCAATTTTTAGATGCATGTGTCAAAGCACGAATTAATATCGTGATCTCAGGAGGTACCGGTTCTGGTAAAACCACTCTACTCAATGTTCTCTCTGGCTTTATTCCCCCCGATGAACGGATTATCACTATTGAGAACGCAGCCGAATTGCAATTGCGCCAGGAGCATGTTGTTACTCTTGAGTCAAGACCGCCCAATATCGAAGGACGTGGTGAGATCACCATTCGGCAATTGGTGATTAACGCTCTCCGTATGCGACCTGATCGCATTATCGTAGGTGAGATTCGCGACGAAGCCGCCTTGGATATGTTACAAGCAATGAACACCGGTCATGATGGCTCTATGACCACCTGTCACTCCAACAGCCCACGTGATACCTTGGCGCGCATTGAAACGATGACCATGATGGCCGGTATGGATCTTCCCAGTCGAGCTATTCGTGAGCAAATTGCGTCAGCAATTGATTTGGTTATCCATCAAGAACGCATGCGCGATGGTACACGCAAAGTGGTAAGCATCTCCGAAATTACGGGTATGGAAGGCGAAGTGATCACCATGACTGATCTCTTTGTCTTCGAGCAAACCGGTTACGAAAACGGTAAGGTTATAGGACGTTTACGCCCAACTGGCTTACGTCCAAAGTTTATGGAAAAGATTGAATCTGCCGGGATCCACCTGCCACCCTCGATTTTTGGAATGATGGAACGGCGCCGGTAGAAATGATCATTCGGTTTTAGGATAAGGAACTATGATCGAGCCACTTGTAGTTTTGATGATCGGGGGAGGGCTAGCATTTCTCCTCTTGCTCATAGGAATTGTTGTTTCAATCACCAGTGAACGTGCACTGGTTGAGCAGCGCTTAGGGCGCTATGTGGAACTTCAACGCGTCCAACCCCTGAGCGAGAAAGAAAGAACACGCCCTTTGGTTGATTGGCTAAATCGCCAAGTTGAACGCACATCCTATGGAGACCGTCTCTCACGCGAACTGGCTCGCGCGGATCTCAAACTTAAATCCGGGGAATATATCCTGATCATCATAGTCTGCACTGCTCTTATGGGGTTAATTTTCTGGAATATTGGTGATCGCTCGATTGTTATGGCGATTCTTGGCGCCATAATTGGTAGTCAGATTCCTCGGTTCTATGTTAAGACACAACAGCGTAAGCGACTGATCAAATTCAACGAACAACTTCCGGATATGTTAAATCTCATGGTAAACGGTTTACGCGCAGGTTTTTCCACCCTTCAAGCCATGGAGTCAGTTAGTCGCGAAATGCCCAGCCCTATTTCAGACGAGTTTCGACGCGTCGTCCAAGAGATTCAGTTAGGCGTTCCGATGGATCGCGCATTGAATAACCTGCTTCAACGCATTCCTAGCGACGATTTAGATCTAGTGATCACAGCTATGAACGTTCAGCGAGAAGTTGGAGGTAATTTAGCCGAAATCTTAGACTCTATCTCATTCACTATTCGCGAACGTGTTCGCATAAAAGGTGAGATTCGAGTTTTAACCACTCAGGTAATGTATTCGGGGCGATTTCTTGCATTGCTACCCATTATTCTGATCGCCGTTCTTTATTTGATAAATCGCCCTTATATTATGGAATTCTTTAAAGCCGAAAATTTCCCTTGTGGATTGATCGCACTTGGAGTAGCCCTTTTTCTAATCGTTACAGGTTATTTCGTAATGAACAAATTAGGGAACATCGAGGTGTGATCGATCTCGGAGGTGAAGTATGGGTTTGGTGATTGCGCTGTTTGTGTTTATTATTGTGGGTGTCATCATCTTAACGGTCATTGGGTTACGTAACCCCGAATTAGCCAGCGAACGCGCTCTCCAAGCCCGCCTTGAAGAGTTCAGCCGCACCGGAGAACCGGTAGATTTGCGCAAACTAGAACTCTCTCAACCTTTCACAGAACGCGTTATCTTCCCTCTTGCGCGAAAATTAGGCGAGTTTGCGTCCCGCTTTACACCCGCTAATATTATTCAAAATTACAATAAGCGTCTAGAATTGGCTGGCGTTACCGGCTTTTGGGATGGTGGTCTCATCCTAGTATCTCAAGGGCTGCTTGCCGTTGTGTTTGGCGGTTTGATATTTCTTCTCTTCACGCTCGGACCCAACCGCCAACCGCTTGGAACTGCTCTCCTCTTCTCTTTTGTCTTTGCCCTATTGGGTTTTGTTTTCCCTATCATGCTGCTCTCCAGCCGTATCTCTCGCCGACAACGCGAGATTCGCAAGGCTATGCCTGACGCATTAGACCTCTTGACCATCTGTGTAGAAGCCGGATTAGGATTCGATGCTGCTATGCAAAAAGTGAGCGAAAAATGGCAAAGCGAACTCTCACTAGCGTTTGCCCGCGCCATTCAGGAAATTCAATTAGGAAAAACACGCCGAGAAGCTCTGCGTACCATGGCTGAGCGTATCGGAATTCCTGAGATGACTTCGTTCGTTGCCGCCGTGATACAAAGTGAAATGTTAGGTGTAAGTCTGGCAAAAGTTCTACGCATTCAGTCCGAGCAAATGCGAATCCGACGCCGACAACGCGCAGAGGAAGAAGCGCACAAAGCCCCATTGAAAATGCTTATCCCAATGGCTCTATTAATCTTTCCATCACTAATGATCGTGCTACTTACCCCCGCGGCTTTGCGTTTAATGCATTCCGCTTTGGCCGGCATCTTCCGCTAAGCGAATCAATTTTGAAAACAGAAAGCCTATCATTTCCTATAACTCTTACCCTATCCCGCGCGTTTTGGAGCGTAATAGATTGGGTTTTCCCACCCGTGTGTGTGGGGTGCGGTACCTCAGGATATCGTCTTTGTCCTGAGTGCCGCGAACAAATTAAAACCATTGACCTTAATCAGGTTTGTTCTTGGTGCGGTATCCCTTATGCCCCCACTGATCCATTTTCAGATACGATATGCCCTGCATGTCGGGAAACCTCCGTGCCAATTCCCCCAATCCGCTCATGGGCGATATATCAGGGACCATTGCGTAAAGCGATCCACGGGCTAAAATACCATCGCAACTTAGCCCTAGGTGACTACTTTGCTCCAGCATTGATTCAGGTACTCGCAGCACAAAATTGGAATATTGATCTCATTATTCCCGTGCCCCTCAGCCCCAATCGCCGACGTCAGCGCGGCTATAACCAGGCTGAAATTCTGGCCTTCCCATTAGCGCTGATTATTCATAAACCCTTAATTTCACGTGCACTTATCAAACATCGCGAAACGCCTTCTCAGGTAGGGCGTTCCGCAAATGAACGCCAGGAGAATGTCAAAGATGCCTTCTTCGCCCATTCCAGATTTGTATCAGGTCGCAGCATTCTATTAGTAGACGATGTTGTCACCACTGGCGCAACAATGAGCGCATGTGCAGAAGCCTTGCTAAACGCGGGTGCCCATTCTGTTTACGGCCTTACTTTAGCACGCGCCTTATCGCATTCAGATGACCAACTTTAAGATATACTTGAATTAGGCCCCGAAAACACTGCGGGCGCAAAAACTTCGGAGGACGACTTATGAGCATGAATATTGAAATATTTACCCGCAATTTGGACTTGAACGACCGTATTAAGGAGTATGTTCATAAAAAGGTTTCCAAACTCGAGCGTTTGATTAATGAAGTTGAAGAAACGCGTGTTGATCTGGCTTATGTCAAATCGGCGCGCAATGCCGCAGATCGTCAGGTTGCCCAAATCACTTTACGCGGCCCGGGATTCATCCTGCGGGTTGAAGAACGTTCTGATGATCTTTTTGCTGCCATCGATGAGGCTATTGATAAAATGCAACGCCAAATTTCGCGCTATAAAGGTAAGCACTATCGTGGGCGCGGAGATGGTACACCCGCCTCAGCAGTAGCGGCAGTAGTATCACCCGCCGAGGCACAAGAGACTGAAGAAGAGGAAATGCCGATCATTGCTCGTCGCAAAACATTTACACTGGCTCCCATGGACGAAATGGAAGCCATTGAACAGATGAAACTCTTGGGACACGAGAACTTCTTTGTGTTTTATAACGCCAACACCAATGCTATCAACGTCCTTTATCGCAGAAGGGATGGCACATACGGGCTTATTGAGCCCCAAATAGGCTAAAATCCAAGAGTATCCCCCTCAATATTGAGGGGGAATTTTTTGCCACGCGTCAAAGTTCGACTTGCCAAGCCATAACCCATGCGCTATAATCCGCCCTGCAACTCTAACAGTCAAAGAAGGAGTTTTTATTATGATCGACGTCAGTGATCTCCGTAAAGGGGTAACCTTTGAACTTGATGGCAATCTGTATAAAGTGCTGGAATATCATCATCATAAACCCGGGCGAGGGAATGCCATTATCCGCATTAAGGCCCGTAACCTCCGCTCTGGGGCTACTATAGAGAAAACCTTTGTGTCCGGCGAACGGGTGCAGGATATTCGCCTGGACTATCATACGGCGCAATACCTATACAATGATGGAGACACGTACTATTTCATGGACACCGAAACTTTCGAGCAATACCCCATTCGTGCCGAGATCCTGGGTGAATCGGCTGGCTTTCTAAAAGAAAATCTGGAAGTGAAATTAACTTTCTACAATAATGAACCTTTAGACATTGAACTTCCTACTACTGTAGATCTTGAAGTCGTCCAGGCCGACGTTGCCGTCAAGGGAGATACGGCCACAGGTGTGACCAAAACCGTGACCGTTGAAACCGGCATGCAAATTCAGGTTCCGGCATTTGTTGAAGTCGGTGATATCATCCGCGTGGATACCCGAACCGGGGAGTATGTAACGCGCGTCCAAGCCTAAACCAAGTTTTGTTGCCCCAACCATGTGATTCTCATGCGCACCCCAGCCGGAACCGAATGCCCATTCTTTTATGGGAACTATTTTCGCGGTCGAACCCAGGAGGAATGTCGCCTTATCGGTGCGGCTCGTCCACCTAATCATTGGACACCTGCTTTATGCTCTACGTGTCCTGTTCCGCGGATCCTTCAGGCAAATGCTTGCCCCCATCTTATTCTTCGGGCACGTGTAGAGCGTCAGTGGCTGGGGTTGCGAAAGCAGGTCAAAGTAACCGCCTTCTGTCAGAAAGTTCAACATGGGGTCGCTCAACCCGAAATTGGTTGCGGCGAGTGCCACCCCTTACCTCCATCTTTCTTGAGCGCCACCGATGACTCTAACCATATTGATTGACCTGGATGACACCCTACTGATTAATAATGCCGAATTATTTCAAGAGTTTTACTTGAAGGCTCTGGCTGAACATCTTAAGCCATATGTTCCGCCAGAAAAAATGATATCTCAACTCTTATTCGCAACCCGTGCTATGTATAAAAAGAAGATCCCGCAGGAAACATTAAAAGAGACCTTCGATACCCATTTCTATCCTGCCCTTGGGGTCTCCCCTTCTACATTACAACCATTTATAGATAAATTTTATACGCAAATTTTCCCAACCCTAAGTCGTTACACCAAACCGCGCCCCGAAGCCGTCGACTTAATTCAAAGGGCTGTCTCCTATGGGCATCGAGTAGTTATTGCGACAAACCCCCTATTCCCTCGGGTTGCAATTTTAGAAAGGTTACGGTGGGCAAACCTATCACCCGACACCTATCCCTTCACTTTGATACCAGATTATGAAACATTTCACTACTGCAAGCCAAATCCCGCTTTTCTAGCCGAGATACTAGCGACATTACGCTGGCCCGAGGATCCTGCAGTAATGATCGGCAACAGTATAGAGGAAGACATCCTTCCTGCAGAGGCTCTTGGCTTACCTACCTACTGGGTCAACGAGAACTTTCAGCCCCTTACCTACCAAAAGCATCCTCTAAGTTCCCAAGGCTCTCTTTCTGGGGTTTGGGCCTGGTTAAGCACCATTGAAAACCACACTAGTGGAATCGAGTTAAAAACACCAGCCGCAATTCTAGCCGCCCTAGCAGCCACACCAGCCGCTATAGAAAACCTGACCCGTGACTTACCCCCTGCCCTCTGGATGGTTCGTCCTGCCCCGCAGGAATGGGCGGTGAATGAAATTATTTGTCATCTACGGGATGTAGATGCTGAAGTCAATTTGCCCCGCCTAAGGGCCATTTTATCCAGTGACAATCCTTTTATCGCCGGAATAGACACCGACAATTGGGCGGAAGCACGCAATTATCGCGCTCAGGATGGCACCGAGGCTCTCCATTCTTTTGCGGCTACACGAAAGACCATCCTTACCCAATTAGAGCCCCTCGCACCGAGCGATTGGCAACGGACAGCCCGTCATGCTATCTTTGGTCACACCTCCCTGCAAGAGCTCATGGGCTTTGTCGCAACTCATGACCAAACGCACCTTCGTCAAATTGGAAACACTATTGATCAAGCGCGCATAATCCCTTCAAGCTAACGCTCTGCCCTAGTTTCAGCATTGGCTCCAGAAGAGGTAGGGGGTGTTTCAACGCGAAACACATCCAGAATGCGGCGCACAATCTCGTAGACCACATTCTGCTTAAAGCCAGATATCCACGCTAGAACGTAAATTACAAAGGCCGAACGAATGTCTAAACCGGGTTCAACCCCCGCAGTAAGCGAGAAGAAGCCCGCCTGAATGACCAGAAAGATAAATCCACCTAACATCACTCCCAGTACCGGATTGGTGAGATACCACAATGCATATTGAGGATCAAAATCCTGCTCTTTCGCGATATGCTTCCACAACGCATAGAGCGCTCCAACAACCCCGCCTAGCCCTCCCCAAATTAGACTGCTTAACAAATGAACCAGGTTAACTTCTGTGATCGGGCTAGAATTGCGAATTATTTCATAGGTGGGTACTGTGTTGATCTGGATCAGTATCCAGACAAGTATAATGAACCAAATCACCTCATAGAAAAACAGAGGCATCCCAACCCCTCGCGAGGCTCTGACCATCCGCTCACGAAATGCTAAATGATACTCCACTTCGCTTAAAAGACGTTCCGCTTCTTCATAGTAGGAACTTCCCCGGCTAACCAGATTTTGGGCTTTTTCCAACAAATTGAGATAAGCCATTGCTTTTTCGGCATTGTTGAGTTCGGTTTTGATTTTGAGTCGCGCTTCCTCTGCTCGTTGGCTAAACATATGCGGGATTGCTGCCTGCCTTTCAGATTCCTCAGCGGTTGACGATTCCCCGAGCGAAGAATGAGGTGCTGGCGTTGCAGGTGGATTAGAATTATCAACCTCGGAAGCCACAGGGCTTTTTGGATTTTCTTCCGGGGTTACTGGATCCTTTACGGCCCCAGAAACAATATTAACAATACCTTCTGCCTCAGCCGCGTTTGATTTTGCCTCTTGATCAGACATTTTTTCCTCCTTATTCTGAGGATATTTTGAGTATATCCACGCCAATTGGGCTGTCAAGCAAGGAAAGGATTAAGAAGGCTGTACGAGCCACCAAGCAGTTTTTATTCATCCTGGTATCTTGGTGCTTAGATTGGTATAATTCCTCCCTAGAGAAAGCGACAAGAAAATTTACAGGTTAAAAACTGACGGAGGTCAGTGTGAATTCACGCAACCAATCTTACATCATCTACCTGCTGCTGTTCGTGGCCATCATCGTCATGGTGGTCTACAATTTCAGCCAGCGGGGAAGTACGTCTGAGGTTTCAATCAATCAACTGGCTGAGGATATCAAACAAGGGCGCGTCAGTAAAATCGAAGAGAATGAAAATCGTCTGCGCGTTGTATACAAGGACCTGACGGAGGCAATCTCTACGAAGGAAGCTGATGCCACCCTGGTTGAGCAATTGCTCAATTTGGGTGTAACCCAAGAGCAACTTCATCCGAACAACATTAGCATTATTATCAAACCCCCAAGCCCCTGGTTAGGTGTAATTACTGCCTTGGGGTACATATTGCCTTTCCTCATTCTCATCGGGGCGTTCTTCTTTATCTTTCGCCAAGCCCAAGGCACTAACAACGCAGCCATGTCATTTGGAAAATCGCGGGCGCGAATGTTCACCGGGGACCATCCGACGGTAACTTTTGCCGATGTAGCTGGCGTAGACGAAGCCAAAGAAGAACTCAGAGAAGTCGTGGAATTCCTGCGCGAGCCACAAAAGTTTATCGCTCTGGGTGCACGTATCCCCAAGGGTGTGCTTTTAGTTGGTCCCCCAGGCACGGGAAAAACGTTGCTGGCAAAAGCCGTTTCAGGAGAAGCCGGTGTACCTTTCTTCTCAATTTCTGGTTCTGAGTTCGTGGAAATGTTCGTGGGTGTGGGCGCGAGCCGGGTACGCGACCTCTTCGACCAGGCCAAGCGACACTCACCCTGCATTGTTTTCGTAGACGAAATAGACGCGGTTGGACGTCAGCGTGGCGCCGGATTGGGCGGTAGTCATGATGAACGCGAGCAAACTTTGAACCAATTGCTGGTCGAAATGGATGGCTTTGACACCGACACAAACATTATTATCATGGCCGCCACGAACCGTCCGGATATCCTAGATCCCGCTCTGCTACGCCCGGGGCGTTTTGATCGCCGGGTTGTCCTGGATCGCCCCGATGTCCGAGGACGCGAAGCAATATTACGCGTCCATGTTAAAGGGAAACCCTTAGATAGTGATGTGGATCTTTCAATATTAGCACGTGCCACCCCTGGTTTTGTCGGTGCTGATCTTGAAAATCTCGTTAACGAAGCTGCCATCCTCGCCGCGCGTCGCAATCGCAAAAGCATTTCCATGGCCGAGTTTGAGGAAGCCATTGAACGCGTTATCGCCGGGCCAGAGCGCAAGAGCCGCCTGATTAGCCAGGAAGAAAAACGCATTATTGCCTATCATGAAGCCGGGCACGCTGTGGTGATGAACGCCCTACCCGAGGCCGACCCGGTGCAAAAGGTCTCGATTATTGCGCGCGGTATGGCTGCTGGTTATACCCTCTCGTTACCCCAGGAGGATCGCACCCTCATGCCGCGCAAGAAACTCATTGCTGAGATGGTAGGGCTTCTGGGAGGACGTGCTGCTGAGGAATTAGTCTTTGATGACATCACATCAGGTGCCGGCAACGATCTGGAACGCGTTACCCAACTGGCACGAACTATGGTTACTCGCTTAGGCATGAGCGAAGAACTCGGGCCAATGGTTTACGGCCAGAAAGAAGAATTGATCTTCCTTGGGCGTGAAATTGCTGAACAACGAGATTACTCTGAAGCCGTGGCCGAACAGATTGACCGCGAAGTTCGTCGCCTTGTCAATGAAGCCTATCAAAAGGCACGCCAGTTGCTGATTCAATATCGCGACAAACTGGATGCTGTGGCTCAGCGCTTGTTAGAGGTTGAAACACTCTCCCGAGAAGAATTTGAAGCCATCTTCCCACCACCGGTGCCGAAGCATAGCGGTATTCCTAGCATGGTTTCCAATAACTAAGCTGAAGTCCCCAGACATTGAAAGAGCGCCCTGAAAGGCGCTCTTTTTCTTCTCATTCCCTTTCCTTTGCAAGTGACTTCAATTTTAGTTTTTCCCAGGCACCACTCCAGGGAGTTCCCAAACGATGTCGCGCGGGAACTTCAACATGAGACACTTTTCCTGCAATATCTCCGACCAATTGAGCAACCAAGTCCCAATCTTCCTCGGCGATAGCCCTCCTTAAGTGTTGGCTTACTGTTTGAGTCCATTCCCAATCGAGTCTAAAGCGATCCGCCTTTAACCAGTAGCCCCGTTTTTCCCACGCTTTTACGGTATCATCGATATTTTGGGCAATATCTTCTAGCGCAAGTACGAGAAAGGCAACCAGATCGCGCGTTTGGGCATCGATCACCCCTCTGCGCATCAATTCACGCACGGCTAACGCCAATGCTCTCATCAATGTCTGGCGTTGCTTACCTACGCCTTCGGTTTGGATAACGCGGCTCAAAGGTCCTCCTATGCGGATATAGGATTTAATTGCCCAAATTATAGCCTATATTGGCTGGCATCATTAAACAAACGACTGTAATCAAACCGCCCCATGCTTTTTTGTCCAGAAGCACCCTTCATCCCGCGGTCATTGACGTCAGGGATAGTTCTGCTTATAATTCCGCCTGCTAGGGGAAGTGCTGGAATTGGCAGACAGGCGTGACTTAGGATCACGTGCCGCAAGGCGTGCGGGTTCGAGTCCCGCCTTCCCCACTAATGCGAAAAACTCTTGAGTGAAAGGATAACTTAGGTGGTGACCATCATCGAAAAAACACTGCGTGAAGATCATCAGGCTTACATCGTAGCCGAATTCGAGCCCGAGGTTTGGGAAAACTATAAACAAAAAGCCACAAAAAAATTAGGTGAAAGGGTTCGCATCCCCGGATTTCGACCGGGTAAAGCCCCACTAGAGATGGTGCGCAGGGTAGTCGGCAACGAGGCTGTTGAAGAACTTGCTATTGAATTGCTTGTTGACGAAGAGTATGGCAACGTCCTCATTGCAGCCGAAGTATCACCCGGCGCACCAGGTCGCCTGGAAGACATTATAAGTCGCGATCCCTTACGCTTGGCTTTCACTGTCCCTCTAGAGCCAGTGGTTGAACTGGGTGATTATCACAGCATTCGAATCGAATCTGAGACCCTAGCAGTTTCTGAGGAAGAGGTAGAAGACTACATCGAAAACGTATTATTGGCTAATTCGATAGCCGAACCAGTAGAACGGCCAGTTCAAGAAGGTGATGTGGTTTACGTCAAGTATCGGTGGGCGATCCTCGAAAGTGACGACCAATCGGATGAATTCTCGGCTCCCGAGTCTGCCGAGTATATTGTGGGCCGAAAGACCGAAACAGAACGTCCTTTCCCTGGTTTTTCCAAACACCTCATTGGCTTGACCGCCGATCAGGAAGTCACTATTGTTCACGAATACCCTGCTGATTGGGAAGATGAAACCCTGCGGGGAAAGAAGGTGGCTTACAAAATCACCGTGCAAAGTGTGAAAGAATTGCACATCCCCGAGCTTACAGATGATTTTGTAAAGTCCACCTTCACTGATCTTAACTCAGTGGATGAATTTCGAGCCCGCGTCCGCACCGTGCTCGAGTCCAATCAACGCGCACGGGCAGATGCCGACCTGGCTGAGAAAATGCTGGAGCGCATTCACGAACAAGCCACCTTCAAGTACCCCCCTCAACTCATTGACGAAGAGATTCAGCGCCAGCTCGCCCGATGGGAAAGCGAATTGCAAAAATACGGCCTTAACCTCGATTCCTACCTCCGAATCACAAACAAAGACGCCCAAACGTTCGTCAACGAAACCGTACGCCCCGAAGCGATTAAAGCCTTAGAGCGCCGGCTGTTAATTGACAAACTTATCGCCCAAGAAAATATTCAACTCTCGCAAGAATCCTACCAACGAGCGCTCCAAAGCCTGGCTGGAGAACTCTCCCAACTTCCCAAACGAGAGCAAAAGCGGCTGGATAATCGCCGCATCTCAGCAGAACTGGAGCGTCGTCTTACCAATGAGTTGGTTGGAGAACTGATTGAGCGCCTCAAAGCGATTGCAAATGGACAACTCGACCAAATCTCAGCTCAAGCCGAAAACGAAGGCCTCCCAAGCGCTGAAACTGGTTCTGAGAAGGTTGAGCTACCCACTCCTGAATCATCGCCAGAGAGAGAAGATACTACAGAGGCTGTCCAAGTTGAGCCAAATACAGTAAAATCTAATGCAGAGATGTCCGAAGCATCTGAAACCTAGAAGATCAGGAAAGTGAAGGGATTTTATGAGTTTGAATAACTTTGACTTAATCATTCCAATGGTCATCGAATCCTCGGCGCGGGGTGAGCGTGCCTATGATATCTATTCGCTCCTGCTCAAAGAGCGGATTATCTTTGTTGGTACCCCTATTGATGACCAGGTCGCCAATCTGATCGTTGCCCAATTGCTTTATCTGAGTCGAGAAGATCCCGAAAAGGGCATCCAGATGTATATCAATTCGCCCGGTGGGCAGATCTACGCTGGCTTGGCCATCTACGATACCATGAAGATGATTCCCAACAAAATCAGCACGGTGGCGGTCGGAGTTACTGCATCTTTTGGCACCGTGCTCCTTGCAGCGGGTACCAAGGGTCAGCGGTACGCCCTGCCTCACGCCACGATTCACATGCATCAACCGTTAGGTGGTGCGCAAGGGCAGGCATCGGATATCGAAATCCAGGCGCGAGAGATCCTTCGCCTCAAATCTCAACTTAACCAGATTCTGGCAGAGTGCACCGGACAGCCGCTAGAAGTTATCGAGCGGGATACCGAGCGCGATTTCTACCTGGATGCTTATCAGGCTGTCGAATACGGCATTGTAGATCAGGTGCTGACACCTCCGGAAAAGTAAGGCATCACAGACTTGCTCTGCCGTTATCTTTACACCTATGTAGCCCACTGCGAGCCGGATAGCCCTTGCTGTCCGGCTTGCGCTATCGGAGAGAACAATGGTCCAAAACCTCACACCCCCGGTACGCGCTTTGATCCTCGACATGGATGGTGTCCTCTGGCGAGGCGATCAACCCATTGGGAACCTGCCGACCATTTTCGAGGCCATCCAAACACAAGGCTTGCGCGTGGCCTTAGCCACCAATAACGCTACCCGTACGGCTGAGCAATACGCCCAAAAGCTCCTAAAACTTGGGGTCACATTTGATCCTCAATTTATCATTACGTCTGCCGATGCCACAGCGCATTACTTACATCAGCAATTCCCACATGGCGGCCCGGTTTACATAATCGGCGAAGAAGGACTTCGAAAAGCACTCGCTGAATATGGCTTTTATCCGGTTGAAGATGGGCAAGTCCTCGCTGTGGTCGCTGGCCTGGATCGCCAACTCACCTATGAAAAACTGCGCAAAGCTACCCTTCTCATTCGCCAAGGAACTCCTTTTATTGGCACCAATCCTGATCGCACCTATCCAAGTCCGGAAGGATTAGTGCCTGGTGCAGGCACCGTATTGGCCGCCCTAGAGGCTGCCAGTGATGTGCGACCCACTATTATCGGCAAACCCTTTCCTTTTTTGTTCCGAGTAGCTCTGGAACGTTTGAATGGCGATTCCCATGAAACTCTGGTTGTTGGGGACCGATTAGATACCGATATTTTGGGGGCTCAACAGGCAGGTCTGCGAGCGGCTTTAGTGTTAAGTGGGGTTACCACAGCCGAGGAAGCCAGTCGCTGGTCACCCCCACCTGTTCTTATCGCACCCACCCTTGCCCATCTTTTAGGTATAAAAGCAGAATGATAGCCAAAGATCTAAACCCTCCAAGCCGGTTTATTCTCGACCTCTCGTTCTCAGAATTGGACCTTGTCCTTCGAGAATGGGGTGAACCTCCCTACCGTGCCGAGCAAATCTGGCGCGGCATTTATCAACAGCTTTGGACCTTGCCAGATCAATTCACCACCTTACCCAAAAATCTGCGCCAGAAGTTGGGTGAAGCGTTTACATTCAGTTACCTTAATCCGGTAACCTCATTGCGCTCTAGCGATGGCAATACCACCAAGACCCTGTTTCGACTACCTGATGGATTGGCTATTGAAGCCGTTCTTATGCGGTATGAACGCCGCAATACGCTCTGCATTTCCACCCAAGTGGGCTGTGCGATGGGCTGTGTTTTCTGTGCTACCGGACAAATGGGCTTTAAGCGCCATCTTTCACCCGGGGAAATTGTGGAACAAGTTCTGTATTATGCCCACCTACTGCGCCAGGAAAACGAAGAGGTCACTAATATTGTTGTCATGGGCATGGGAGAGCCTTTTCACAATTACGATGCTACGATGAAAGCGATAGATATTCTTAACCATCCCTTGGGCATGAACCTTGGCGCCAGACGTTTCACCATTTCCACAGTTGGCTTAGTTCCGGCCATTCGGCGTTTTGCCGCTGAAAAACGGCAAGTCAACCTTGCCATCAGCCTGCATGCCACCCGAGATGAATTACGAAATAGCCTGCTCCCCATCAACCGGAAATATCCCCTTCAAGATCTCTTAGCAGCCTGCCGTGATTATGTGGCACAAACGGGACGGCGCATTACCTTTGAGTGGGCACTTATTCAGGGCGTAAACGATTCGATAGAAACGGCGCGAGAATTGGCAACACTGCTCAAAGGGTTACTTTGCCATGTCAATGTCATTCTCCTGAATCCAACCCACCGCTACTCTGGAACAGGAAGCACTCGCGAGCGTGCTAATGCGTTTAAGGCAGAATTGGAACGCCATGGTATTCCCTGCACCATCCGTATCCGCCGCGGCATAGATATCCAAGCCGGATGCGGGCAATTGGCCACATTACACAATTCGAACTCATAGGAGTGATATAATCTACGCGCTATGATTGACCTGATCAATAAATGGAAACAAGGACTTGAACGCACACGCAAAGCCACCTTTGGTCGTCTGGCAGCCCTCTTGGGTGTCAGCGAAATTGACGATAGCACCTGGGATGATCTTGAGGCACTTCTTCTTCAATCTGATCTAGGAGTAGAAACAACCCAAGAAATTTTGCAGTCTTTACGTCAGCGCGTGCAGCGGGAAGGATTAACCAAGGCGGGCGAACTCAAACAAGCCTTGCGCGAGGAATTGCTTAAACGTTTAGATACTCCTCCTACCCTGGACCTTGACTCGCATCAACCCGCAGTTATCCTTATTGTAGGGGTTAATGGTTCTGGCAAGACCACTACCATTGCTAAATTGGCTCAATGGTTCAAAAACCAAAACAAGAAAGTTCTTTTGGTTGCGGCTGATACATTTCGTGCTGCCGCTGTAGATCAGTTACAAGTTTGGGCAGAACGCCTCAATCTCCCGATTGTGGCTGGCCAACTCAATGCCGATCCGGGTGCCGTCACGTTTGATGGTATTCAGGCCGCCCTGGCACGAAAAACGGATGTCGTCTTGATAGATACAGCCGGACGTCTGCACACCCGATATAATCTTATGGAGGAACTCAAAAAGGTCCACCGTGTGGCGGGCAAGGCTCTCCCCGGAGCGCCGCATGCAGTATGGTTAGTTTTAGATGCCACCACCGGGCAAAATGCTCTTCAGCAAGCGCGCGCTTTCAAAGAGGCGGTTAATGTGAACGGGATTATTCTGGCTAAACTTGATTCCTCCGCGCGTGGGGGAATGACTTTTGCCATCCAAAGCGTTCTGGGTATTCCCATCCTTTTTGTCGGGCTAGGAGAAACCCCAAGCGATTTGGAAATTTTTGACCCGGAAGCCTTTGTCCAAGGAATTTTAGAAGGTTAGTTTAGGGAGGGTTTTATGCAGGATTTGATTGAACGTCTCGAGAACATAAAACGACATATCCACGATTTACAGGTGCATCTTTGACCTGGATAAAAAACGTGCCGACCTCGAAGCCCTGCAAAAAATAAGCGAAGACCCCACGCTTTGGGACGACCCAAGCCATGCACAACGCGTCATGAAACGCCTGGCGGAGGTTAAAGAAGAACTCGAGTCCTGGGATCGTCTAACCTCGCGGGTTCAAGACCTTTTAGACTTGGCACAACTTGAGGACGAATCCCTCCGCACCGAAATTGAGCAAGAGGTCGAAGACATTGAGCATGACCTCGAACAGCGCGAACTGGATATTTTACTCTCGGGTCCTTACGATCGTGGCAATGCCATTTTAGCCATTCATGCTGGTGCTGGCGGCGTGGATGCCCAAGATTGGGCTGCCATGCTGCAACGTATGTATCTGCGATGGGCAGAACGTCATGGCTACGAAGTTGAGATCCTGGACTATTCCGAAGGAGAAGAAGCCGGCATTAAAAGCGTCACCATGGTTATCGCCGGACGTAATGCCTATGGCTACTTAAAAGCCGAAAAAGGAGTTCACCGTCTGGTAAGACTCTCCCCATTTGATGCCGCTCACCGCCGCCACACCTCATTTGCTTTGGTTGAAGTCCTCCCGGAGATCGCCTCAGACAGTGAGGAAATCGTCATTAACCCCAACGACCTACGTATCGATATTTTCCGTTCGTCCAGTGCTGGCGGACAGAATGTACAGAAAAACGCCACAGCCGTCCGAATTACTCACCTGCCAACCGGCATTGTGGTATCGTGTCAGAATGAACGTTCCCAATTACAAAACCGCGAGAATGCAATGCGCGTCTTGCGCGCTCGTTTAGCGGCGCTAAAACAAGAGGAGCAAGAGCGTAAATTGGCGGAACTGAGAGGCGAATACAAAAAAGCCGAATGGGGTAATCAAATTCGTTCCTACGTCTTACATCCGTATCAAATGGTTAAGGATCATCGCACGGATTATGAAGTGGGTAACACGCAAGCCGTCTTGGATGGTGACCTTGATGGCTTTATTGAAGCCTACTTACGCCAAAGCGCGCGGTCGCGCTACGTTTCTACCACGCAGTGAATCAAACCGGGCGCCAAGAAACGGCGCCCGGCTTTTTTAATCCAACACCTTGGCTAGTTCAAACAAGCGCAGGTCAATCGGCTTTTTATTATTGACCACCTCTTCGAGAGGCGTTGTTGTCACTTCGCCGCGAATTAATCCTACCAATACTCCCGTCTCACCCCGTTCAATGGCTTCGGTGGCTGCAGCCCCCAAGCGGCTGGCGAGAATGCGATCATAGGCGCTGGGATTGCCTCCACGTTGCACATGGCCAAGAATGGTAACCCGCAAGTCAAAACCCAAGCGCTCATGATGTTGCTTGAAGTATTCGGCCAAACCTTCCGCGTTGTAACGCGCACCTTCGGCCACCACAACCAACGCATGCGCTTTACCACGTTCATAAGCGCGAATCAGACGCTGAGCAATTTCCTCTGGATCCACTTCCACCTCGGGTATCACCACCGCTTCAGCGCCTCCTGCAATAGCCGACATCAGCGCCAGATAGCCACAGTCTCTTCCCATCACTTCAACCAGAAACGCCCGCTGATGCGAAGATGCAGTTGTCTTTAATCGGTCAATGGCTTCCAGAGCAATGTTGAGCGCGGTATCCACTCCAATGGTAATATCTGAACCATAGAGATCATTATCAATGGTCGAGGCTACACCTACCACCGGAAATCCCAAACTGTGCAGCGCATACGATCCAGTTTGAGAGCCGTTACCGCCAATGACAACCAGCGCTTCAATGCCATGTTGATTAAGCGTCCGAATCGCTTTAAGTTGTCCCGCTTTGGTCTTAAATTCCAGCGACCGCGCACTGCCAAGGATGGTGCCCCCGCGTTGGATAATTCCACCCACATCTCGCGCAGTTAGCGGGATCACCTTACCGTCAATAAGCCCTTGGTAACCCAACTGTACCCCATAGACTTCCCAACCGCGGTATATGCCGGTCCGCACTACTGCTCGGATCGCCGCATTCATCCCCGGCGCATCCCCCCCACTTGTCAGTACCGCAATCCGTTTCATAAGTCCCTCCGAAAAAAATCGCATAACGGCGTAGATTTTAACACACAAAAATCTCGAATCAGTCTAAAGATAACGCTCAGGTCTGAACAAATTATATGTCTTACGGATGACTCTCTTGCTTTTGATCTTGTATGGAGTATACTATCACGCAGATCAAAAATCGGATCGGTACGAAAATTTAGATCTTACTTTTAGAACAGGCAATTAAAGGTATGATCGGTAGAACAATGGGTGCGGAAGAATTAGATATGAAAATTGAGTCCCTGATGGAACGTCTGCCACAGAGTTACACGTTAGTGGAACGTGAGCTCATAATGCGGGCCTATCGCTTTGCCGAAGAAGCCCATCGCGGCCAAAAGCGTGCCTCAGGGGAACCCTATATCACACACTGTGTAGAAGTTGCCGCCATCTTGGCCGAATTACAGGTACCGCCGGTCATGATTATAGCCGGACTGCTCCATGATACGGTTGAAGATACCCCTGTCACACGTGAAGATCTCCGGCGAGAATTCGGCGATGAAGTCGCTCACCTGGTAGATGGTGTAACCAAACTCTCTAATCTACCTCGCATCTCACCTGATGAGAAACCCACCCGTGACGGTGAAACCACGGCGAATATCAGCACTTACCCCCGCCCTAAGAAGAGCGATTTGACGAATGAGACACTGCGCAAAGTTTTTCTGGCAATGGGGGACGATATTCGCATTGTGCTGATAAAACTGGCAGATCGTCTGCATAACATGCGCACCCTGGGCTACTTACCAGAAGAGGAACGCCGCCGCATTGCGCAACAGACGCTGGATATCTTTGCTCCGCTAGCCAACCGCCTGGGGATTTGGCAGATCAAATGGGAACTGGAGGATCTGGCGTTTCGCTATGTCAATCCAGAAAAATATCGCGAGATCGCTGAAAAGCTGGCCGAGCGGCGCGAAGATCGCGAGCGCGAGATCCAGCAGATAATCGTTCGCCTGAAAAAGGTACTTGAGGAAAACGGAATTAAAGCCGAAGTCACCGGGCGTCCCAAACACATTTATTCGATTTACCGCAAGATGGTAGATCGTGGCAAAACCTTTGACATGGTGCGCGACTTGCGCGGGGTACGCTTGCTGGTAGAAGATAAAGCCACTTGTTACGCCGCCCTGGGCGTTATCCATGGGCACTGGCGCCCCATTCCCCAAGAGTTTGATGACTACATCGCCGCCCCCAAGGATAACTTCTATCAATCTCTCCACACCGCGGTCATCTATGATGATGGCAAACCGCTCGAGGTCCAGATTCGCACCTACGAAATGCATCAGAACGCGGAGTATGGTATTGCCGCCCACTGGCGCTATAAAGAACGCAGTCCCCGCGATGAACTTTACGAGCAGCGTATTAACTGGCTACGCAAGACTCTGAGCGAGTGGCGCCAGGAAGTCATGGATGCCCAGGAATTTGTGGATGGACTTAAGAGCGACATTTTCCAGGATCGGGTATACGTGTTCACGCCGCGGGGCGATATTGTGGATTTGCCGGCGGGTTCCACACCGATTGACTTTGCTTACTACATTCACACCGAAATCGGCCACCGCTGCCGTGGAGCAAAGGTCAACGGGAAGTTAGTCTCTTTGGATTACACCCTAAAAACCGGTGATCAAGTCGAAATCCTTACCGCAAAACAGGGTGGCCCCAGCCGTGACTGGTTGAACCCCGCTCTGGGGTTAGTCAAAACCCAGCGCGCTATCTCAAAAATCCGTGCCTGGTTCAAACACCAAGATCGTGAGCAGAACATCCACCAGGGGCGGGCAATGCTGGAGAAAGAACTCACGCGCTTGGGCATCAAAGACGTGGACATTGAAAAGTTAGCCCAATCGTTTGACTTCCGCAATGCAGATGATCTCTATGTAGCCATCGGGTGCGGCGATATTCCCCTGGGACGAGTGATTAACCGCATTAGCGATATTGCCCCTAAAAAAGATCCTCTGCTGGTTCAGGTACCCAGCCATGAGCCCAAACCTTCCGATGGCGGAGCCGAAATCTCGGTCTTGGGCGTAAAGGGCCTACTGATCAACTTTGCTCGCTGTTGCAAGCCCTTGCCCGGCGATGAAATCATGGGTTATATTACCCGCGGGCGGGGTGTTACAGTGCATCGCCGTGATTGTCCGAACTTCCTACGTATACAGGAACGAGAACGAATCGTTAAGGTGACTTGGGGCGAAACGCAACGTACCTACCCGGTGACGATTGAAATTAAGGCCTATGATCGGCAGGGGCTACTCAGCGACATTTCCAAGATTTTTGGCGACGAGAAGGCCAATGTCTTGAACCTAAGCACCCGCGTCACCCACAATCTTGCATCTATTCGCGCCATCATTGAAATTCGAGACATTGTTCATCTCAGTCGTGTTCTCAATCGTATTGAGAATCTTCCGAATATCATGGAAGCGCGCCGCCTGATCGAATAATATACCTATCCAATTCTGGAGGATTAAGGCGTGAGCACCTTATTATCGGTAGATGAGGTTCGTCATCACATCCTATCACAACTCAGTCCTCTCCCTGTCGAAACCGTATCCTTGGAACAAGCCTTTCGGCGAGTACTGGCAACGCCCATTCTTGCACCCTCTGACCTTCCTCCCTTTACTAACAGTAGTGTAGATGGTTTCGCCGTTCGAGCCTCTGATGTCAAAGGGGCTTCTCAAGTACATCCGATTGAATTGAAGGTGTTCGCTGATATCCCTGCTGGGTTCTTGCCCCACTTTACACTTCCACCGGGGCATGCCGCCCGTATCATGACGGGTGCCCCTTTGCCAAATGGCGCCGACGCCGTGGTACCAATAGAGAACACCAATCTGTCATTCCATGACCAAGCCACTCAGCCCCCCTATTCCGTGCAAGTCTTTACCCCGGTGAAACCCGGTGATAACGTTCGTCCTCGCGGGCAGGACATTGTTCGTGGTCGCCCTGTCTTTGAACCTGGGCATCGCTTACGTCCCCAGGATATCGGTCTGCTGGCAGCATTGGGAATCTCCCACATTGAGGTCTATCGTCAGCCACGGCTTGGCATTTTTTCAACCGGTGACGAACTCATTCCCCTTGGCACTGAACCTATCCCGGGAAAAATTTACGACTCCAATCGCCTGATGTTAAAAATGCTGATAGAGCAAGCAGGGGGTGAGGCCATAGACTTGGGCATCGTCACCGATACACTAGACAACGTCCGTTCAACCCTGGATACCGCACGTCGCAACAATGTTGATCTCGTTCTTACCTCAGGCGGGGTCAGCGTTGGGGTATTTGATGTCGTGCGTCACCTAATCGAGCAGGAAGGCGAACGCCATCTCTGGCGAGTGAACATGCGCCCCGGGAAACCCATTCTGTTTGGGCGATATCATGAGATGCCTGTCCTTTCTCTGCCCGGCAATCCGGTATCTGCCTTCGTTGGGTTTTGGGTGTTTGTTCGCCCTGCTATACATCGCTTAGCAGGGCTTCCATCTGTTCCACCCCTTCGTCTCAAAGCGATTCTCGAACATCCGATTGAATCCGACGGGCGCGAGAGTTATCTGCGAGCGATTGTAAGTTATACGAATGGGCAGCGTCTGGCTCGCCTCGTTGGACACCAGGGATCTGGGAACTTGTTCGGGTTGAGCCAAGCAAATGCTTTACTTATCGTCCCGGCGGGTGTAAAATCTTTGCCCACGGGTCACGAGGTAGATATCTGGCCTTTAGATGATTCTTTGATATAGAGGGGCAACCTTGAAGCGTTCAGGCCTTTTTATCCTTGTTCTCGCCCTTATCGGATTAATAGACTCACTTTACCTCACCTGGATCAAGATTAGCCATACTGAGGCCTTATGCCTGCCGGGAATCGGGAACTGTGACATCGTCAATAACAGTCGCTACTCCGAGATCATGGGCATCCCTGTCGCCGCGCTAGGTGTTGCTGCTTACTTGACCATTTTATTGGTACTTGGGATTGGATGGCGGTATCCTTCGGGGAAGGAACTTGCCAATCTGGCGTTATTCGGTTTAACTTTAGCCGGAACAGGTTATTCAGGTTACTTGACTTACCTGGAATTTGCGATTATAAAAGCGATTTGCCCGTTCTGCCTGCTTTCGGCAATCGTTATGGGGTTATTATTCATCATCGCAACAACCCGACTGTTCAAGGCATAAGGGGCAACACTATAGAGGAGGAAAAAATACATGCCCAAGATTCGCTGCCATTACATTGATTGCGCATTCCTGGATGATGGATACTGCAGCGCGGCACTCATTGAACTTGATCCGGACTCGGGATGCATGACCTACTCTCCCACTACCGAAACTCCGGTAGAGGAAGAATGGGAAGAGGAAGAACTCGAGGAAGAATGGGAAGACCTGGAAGATTTAGAAGAAGAGGAAGAAGAGTGGCTGGATGATGAAGAGGAAGAGTACTAAACCACACCCGACACCTTCCAAGTAAAATACCTCTCCCCTCCCAAGCCCCGGGACCCATGCCGGGGTTTTTGGTGTATAAGTGTAGTCCTCTATGGATAACGAGATCTGCAAGCACTTTCGCTTCAATTTTTGGGTCAATCTGCTCGATGGGGGCTTTTTTGGCTTTGCCTTCGGCTTTGCTTCCCTCTCCACAGTACTACCCCTTTACATTGCTACAATGAGTGACTCGGCGCTCCTGGTTGGCTTAGTACCTGCAATTCACACCGTAGGATGGCAGTTACCCCAACTCTTTACGGCTCAGAAAATACGGGCTCTAAACCGCTTTAAGCCCTGGGTACTCTTCATGACCGTGCATGAGAGGATACCCTTTCTCTTCTTGAGCCTAATTGCCTGGTTTAGCCCGCTATTGGGGAAGAGCACCGCCCTTTGGCTTTCCTTCCTAGCCCTCACCTGGCAAGGTTTAGGGGGAGGCTTCACCGCCAATGCCTGGCAAAACATGATTGGGAAAATTATCCCACCTGAATATCGGGCTACGTTCTTCGGCCTGCAGTCGGCTGCTGCCAACCTCTTGGGAAGCGCTGGCGCTGCCATTGCCGGTTTAATCCTGGAACGCTTGGTGTTTCCAGGGAACTTCGCTTTGTGCTTTCTTTTGGCTTCGATAATGATGGGACTTTCATTTTTCTTCATCAGCCTAACGCGCGAACCCCCTCACACCGTCGAAGCCCCTGTACAGGACTCCAAGGCCTTTTGGTCTGAGGTACGTACTATCCTTAGGCAGGATAAGTCCTTTACCTGGTTTCTGGTGGGACGAATCATCTTTCAGTTTTCGATGATGGCGTTCGCCTTTTATATCGTTTATGCCGTCCAGGAACGTGGTCTCGGAAAATTTGAAGCCGGTATCATGACCAGTGTTTTGTTTGTCACCCAGGTCATTGCCAATCCCCTTTTGGGGTGGTTGGCAGACCGATGGAAGCGTCAGCCGGTTCTGGAACTTGGTGCCCTCGCGGTTGTTCTAAGCGCCCTTTTGGCCTGGCTGGCGCCATCTTTAACCTGGTTCTATTTCGTAATAATCCTAACCGGTATTGCTAATACCGTTTTCTGGGCCATTGGTTTAGCCATTACGCTGGAATTTGGACCGGAGGATCAACGTCCCACGTATGTTGGACTCGCCAACACCCTGATTGCCCCAGCGGCAGCACTATCACCACTTGTAGGGGGATGGTTAGCCGATCAATTCGGCTATTTGGCCACCTTTGCCGCATCTGCCTTCTTGGGTCTCGGGGCTCTGATCGTGCTCCACTTCTTTGTCCGCTCCCCAGAACGCGAACATCAAGCCTCTGTATCTGCCTCCTCAGGGTAGCCAAGCAGGAAATGCAGCCTCTTTGGCGATGACTCTAACTTGGTCGTCATCCCGCCACCACACGACAATTTGGGGCTGGGCATCTGAAGAGGTTAGATCAATCTGTTGATAAACCAGGGCACGCCCTGCAGGTTCCCATTGATATGCGGCAGCGTTGATCATCGCCTCAGCCATGATCGGCACCCCCTCTGCTGTCGTATCGAGTGATTCAACGGGGAATAACCATAGTTGCTTGTTCACCGGGCCGTTGGGGATGCGCATCCCAACCACAAGCCACTGTCCATCCGGTGATTCGGCAGGAATGCTGACATCCCAGATTTGAGGCACATTAGCAAATAGGCGGCGTGTAGACCGCTTTTCCAAATCGGCCACATAAGCCTCGTGATATGGAATTAATCCAGTATTATTTTCAACAGTAAAAAACAAGCGTTGGCTATCCCAAGACCACCGTGGCTGTTGGCTTACGTTCGTGGGGATGAGCGCATTTTCCCGTCCTTCTCGCCCAACAATCCGAATACCTTGCAGTTGTTCATCATAAACGGCCAGATAATTTCCATCGGGAGACCACGTGGGTTGGGTAGGCACAACATTGGGAGCATCCAGCACTTGAATTAAACGATGATCATTAAAATCGTAACTCCACAACACTGAGCGTTTTTCGCCCCCGGCTAGAGTCATGCGTATAAATGTCACCCATCTTCCATCTGGGGACCAAACAGGATAACGGCAACTATCCCGCCCACAAGATGAGAGAATGCGCTGATCTTGTCCTCCACGCATGACAACGCCAATATCCGTCCCACCCTGAGCATTGCGCATACTGAACGCAATGTATTTACCGCCGGGGGAAACGGCAAATTCTAACACTTGTCCCCCCGTATACGTCAATTGTTTAACATCGCGCCCATCAAGGGTAGCGCTATAAACTTCAGGGGACTCGTTGGGAGCCCCCAAATAAAGTAAGCGCGGTGCGCGAACATTTATGGTGAAATGGACTTCCGGAATTGGCGACCCTCCTTGGTCTTTCCTCCAACCCGCTTGTAGCCTCAGGGTATACTCCTGATCGGGCTGCAATCCGGTCTGTGGCCAAAACCATAACTGCCGTCCATGCCACTCAAAACGCCCTTTAACCGAAGGCTCAAGGTACCAGGCCGCCTCCACTTTGGATCTCTCTACGGATCCGGGGAACTCCAAAATAATGGGACCCATTTCCCCAATACTTCCCTCATCAGGCAAGCGAAGAGAAGGGAGAAAATCCGCACTAGCCCCGTATAGCCTGAAACCGATCCATCCTCCTATAAGAATGATCAAAGTCATCCAAAACCAGTGTCTTTGCTTCAACATTGTAGCGTGTAACTCTATCTCAAGACCTAAACAATGTTGTGGGGCAAATAACCCATTTCCATCAGGCTAGCCCCAACGTGATTTACCCAAAAGGCTTCCTCTATGCCATTACTGGCACCTTATTCAATTGAGGGCGTGTTAAGCGCCTATAACAACAATTACATAAGACAATCTACCCACACCAACACTCCCATTACTTTAAGGCAAAGGCGTAGCAGAAGGCGTCACAGTCGAGGTGGGAGATGTGGTACTCGCCGGAGTGTTGGTAGGAGCGCGGGTTGGCGTCGGCGTAACAATATTTACAGGGATGATTAACTTCTGTCCCACAAATATCTTATTTTTATCCTCGAGTTTATTTTCCCGCATAATCGCGTCCACGGTGCTGTTAAAGCGGGCTGCAATGAGGTCCAGTGTATCATTGGCTATCACATAATACTCAATCCGTGTTCCTCGGGGCAAATTGGTTGGCAATGGCGTGGCCGTGGGTAACGTTTGACCAGGAATCGGGATCAGGATTTTATCCCCTACCCGAATTGGGCACTGATCGAGGGGGAAGTTGTTAATCGCCAAAAGTACCAACAAATCAACATTGTACTTAATGGCTAAATCGTAGCAGGTATCCCCTTCCTGGACCGTGTACTCAAAAGGTGCATTGGGAGTTGGGGTTTCGGTAGATAATGAGGTTTCAGTAACTGTGGGGGTGTTGGAGGGTGTAGGTGTGGGTTGGGTCGGACTTGGTGTTGCCGTTGCAGTCGCCGACGGGGTCGGCGAAGCGAACAGCGCCAATAGACTACCGCGGTTGGGACCCGTCAGCGAGACAACGAGAACGATCACCCCAACAACGATCAGAAGGATTGCCAGTCCCCAAATGATAAACGGCATCATCTGTTGACGACGGCGATAAGCCTCGATGACGTTTTGGGGAGATTGTTTTCCAGCCATGATTTTTTCCTTTTCCTTGTGCTAGGTTATGGATGAAACACCCGCGTTCGAGAGATAGTAAAACCCATTTTGTCAACTGAATTGATTCTACCAAAAAACCTAAGGCCCACATCTCCTCAATCAAAACCAGGTCTTTGGATTGCCCATGTTATAATCTCCGTAAGAAATTTACCCAGACAAAATTTGGAGGCCTCGCGATGGAAATCGAGCACATTACTTACAAACGTTGCGATCTCGTCAAGGTTAAAGGTCGCTTAGATAGTGCCAGCGCACCCGAATTCGACGAGAAACTCAAACAAATAACCAATTCGGGGCGTTATCGTATCGTTATTGACATGGGAGACCTCCAATTTATCTCCAGTGCCGGGCTTCGTGCCCTGATCAGCGCCCAAAAGGTTTGCCGTCGTTATAATCGGGGTGAAGTTGTATTGACCAACGTACCAGAAAACATCAAGGCCGCGCTCGATCTAGCCGGCTTTACCACGCTATTCAAAATCTACCCCGACGTAGTGTCGGCCGTAGCCAATGTTTAAGTCTCATGCCGATGCGCTAATGCCTAAATTCACTTTTCCAGGGCGGTATGAAAGCCTCGCCCAAATCGCCTCTCTGATTCGCCAAGCAACTCAAGAATTGGGGTTAAGTTCTTTGGACTCTTATACGGTCGAAATGGCCGTTGATGAAGCCTGTACGAATATCATCGAGCACGCCTATGGTGGTGAAGGACGGGGTGAAATTGAATTGGAGTATCGAATTGAAGCCGATGCCCTTATCATAACGTTGCGGGATCATGGCAAGCCCTTCAATCCCCAAAAAATTCGCCCTCCCAATAAGAAGGCTCCATTGAAACGTCGCCGCAACCATGGTTTAGGACTTTACTTCATCTACCAATGGATGGATGACGTGCGCTTTGAATTCGGTGAGGGCACCAATACCCTTATCATGGTTAAGCGAAAGAAATAGAAGTCCTTGGGGCATCCTATGACCAAGCCCGAGAGAGTATTAACCTTCGAAGAGGTCATTCGCCTCGGGGAAAATCTTTTGGGGCTTCCTAACACCCTTGCCCAAATTGAAACCATTGGCCAGTATCTTCAAGATAAAATTGGAGGACGATGTTCTTTTTGGTTTGCCCAACCACAGTATCCCCTGCCTGGGGAACCTGAAATTCCACTTCTGAGTGATCCGAGCACACCTCCTTTAATCCAACACTGTGCTCAATTACGGCTTCCAATACCCGCCTCAGACTTTGAGACGACCACACCATCCTCCGAGCCCCACGCCATTGCGCTTCCACTGAGCCTACGAGGTACCCTTTTGGGGGTTCTGTCTGTAATCCGTGAACATCCCTTCCAGCAAAACGAAATCCGATTCCTGGAATTTCTCTCTGCACACCTTGCACTGGTCTTTCAGGCCTTCCGCCAAGAGCGCATTAAGATCTGGCGCACCGAGCAACTAACCCTGGTGCGAGCGATTACTGCACAGATCACACGCTTTACCGATGTAACGTCCTTATGCCAGCAAATCGCCCACCAGATTCAAGAAACGTTCGATTTTTACTATGTAGGCCTCTTTGAGATGGATGAGGTTCAAGCAGCGTTGCGTTTCTGTGCGAGCGCCGGCAAAGATACCCCAAAATATCATCAAGACTACGACACCATATACCTCGGCCAAGGCATTGTGGGAACCGTGGCTCAAACCGGCCAGGAAATTGTGGCCCGAAATGTCCAATTGGAACCCCGCTATCGTTTTAGCCCGGCTCTACCTCAAACACTCTCCGAAGCGGCTTTCCCCATTAAGCATGGTAACCGCCTACTCGGTGTTTTAGATCTACAAAGTGAGCGTCCTAATGCATTTCACGAATATGACTTGGTATTATTCCGATCCCTTGCCGACACTATTGCCATTGCGTTCGAAAGCATCAAACTTTACCAAACCCTAGCCCATCGTGCCGACCGCATTTCCGCCCTGCTTGAAATCAGCCATGCACTCACATCTATCCTGGATCTGGACCGTCTTTTAGGGGAAGTCGTTGAGGCAATTCAGCGCTGGTTCGGTTACCCATATGTCCATTTATTTAGCGTCCACCAAGGGCGACGAAAGATTTTTTATGAAGCTGGTAGCGGAGCACGCAGTAAGGCTTTTGAAGAGCACCAGGTAAGCTATGATCTGGATGACCCAACTGGTATCATTCCCTGGGTAGCCCGTGAGGGGAAACTTTACCTGGCAAACGATGTTGAGTCAGATCCCTTGTTCCGTCCCTCACCGCTCCCCCCCGAAACAACACAATCTGAACTGGCCATTCCCCTGGCTTATGGGGGCGAAGTACTTGGAGTATTAGACCTCCAATCCGATCATCGCAACGCTTTTGACCCTGAGGATCTCCCATACCTCGAGGCACTGGGCGCCAGCATAGCGATCGCCATGCGTAACGCCATGTTATACCGCACCGAATCATGGCGGCGCCAGGTTGCTGACTCCTTCCGTGATATCGCGGGGTTGATTTCCGAGAACATCAATTTAGACGAATTGCTCGAGCGCATTCTGGCTGAATTAGAACGTAACCTACCCTGTGAGGCAGCAGCCATTTGGCTATTAGAAGAACCTTACCGGCCAGAAGCCCTAAATCCACCCGCCATCCGATTGGCTGCGGTTCATGGTATTCCATCTCAACAACTTGAACGGATCACCGCTCAAGAAGAGATGCAGAATTGGCTAAGAAGCGCCTTGTCCCAAACCGAGCCAAAAATTCGCCGCCCACTTGATCCCCACGATCCCTTAGGGTTGGCCTTAAAGTTCCCCTCCGATTATTCCGCTATACTTGCCCCGTTAAGAGCAGGAGGCCAACCTCTGGGACTACTCCTTCTTGGTCATCATACAGCGGGTCGCTATGGGAGCGAGGCGCTTCTTATCGCCGCCACATTGGCAAGTTATGCCGCGGTGGCTATACAAAACAATCGCCTTTTCACCTCGGCTCAAGAACAGGCCTGGATCTCCACCATCCTGCTTCAGGTGGCCGAAACCAGCCAGGCCCTACGTTCGGCGGAGGAGTTGGCTGAGACCCTAACGCGCTTGATTCCGCTGTTAGTTGGTGTTAAACAGTGTGCTATTTTTTTGTGGGATGAAGCACGCCGCGCCTTTTTCTTGATCGCAGAGCATGGCCTTTCTTCCTCATCATCATATTTCCAAGTTCCATTTGACAGCCGGGTTCCGGCTGTGGCGCGCTTACTTGAAACTCAAAGCCCGATTTTTATCCAGGATCCAGCCAAAGAATTGGCCTTTTTAGGCATTGACCTGGAAACCGGCCAAGGAACTTATTTGGTGTTGCCCCTTCTCAGTCGGGAAGAGATCCTCGGTGCTCTGCTCATCGGATACTACCCCGAGCGTATCTCTAATGACTACCGCATAGATCCCCAATTATTTGCCATTCTTCAGGGCATTGCTCAACAAGCCGCTATGGCGCTAGAAAACATTCGCCTCCTCGAAGCCCGTCAGGAGGAAGCCTACGTTACTGCTGCCCTTTTACAGGTGGCCCAGGCTATTGTAAGTCAGTCCAACCTGGAAGACATCTTGGATACCACGGTTCACCTTATCCCCATCCTGGTTGGAACCGAGGCGTGTGCTATCTATCTGTGGGACGCAGAGCGCAAGGAATATCACCTTGTTAAGGCCTTTGATCAAAATCATCATCATTTGAGCGAAGTAGAAGGCACACGGTATGTCCAAGGAGAAGCCCCGCTATTGGATTTTCTCCTCCAGTATGACACATTGGTGGTCTGCCCGCTTCACCACAACGATTTACCCATCGCTGACTGGGCAAGGCATCCCCTTGTGGCCAATGAAGAAACGGAAACCAACGCTTCTTTTAGGCTACTAGGCATTCCCCTTTCCATGAAGGGGGAACGGTATGGGGCAATCCTTGTCCGGGATGCCCTCCACCCAACGAGATCCCAAGAGCGCCGTTTGGAGATTATCGCTGGCATAGCCCAACAAGTGGCCCTGGCCATTCAAAATGAGCATCTGAATCGCGAAATGCTAAAGCGGGAACGCTTAGAACGCGAAGTTCAAGTTGCCCGTCAGATTCAGAAAACGTTTCTTCCGACCCGACTTCCAACCCACCCCGAGTGGGATATCCATGTTTATTGGGAAACAGCCCGTCAGGTTGGTGGAGATTTTTACGATATTATTCGCCTCCCCCAGCACCGTTGGGGATTAGTCATTGGCGATGTGTCCGATAAAGGGGTGCCAGCAGCATTGTATATGACGGTCGCACGAACTCTTATTCGCGCCTTTGCTCTTTCGGGTCAACCATCACCAGCAAGAGTTCTGCAGAGAGTCAATCGTTCCTTGTTCTTTGATTCGCCTGACGGCCTATATGTTACCGCAATATATGCTATCCTCCACCTTGAAGATGGCAGAGTTGAGTTTGCAAACGCAGGACATAA
>NZ_JBWGPQ010000015.1:0-59956 GCF_056331585.1 Thermanaerothrix sp. | reverse complement strand
CTCCTTGTCGGTATATTCGCTCAACAATTGAAATCCAACTTCCAAATCGGTACAGTTGGCTGGCGCCAATTCAAAGTCCAGGATCACACCGCTCAAGGTAATCAATAAATGCAGCCGATAGCCAAAGAAAGTCTGCTTTTTCGTGATCGCTTTTCCGTAGGTGGCTTGATAGGCTTTCCAATCCGCGCGTGAAGCGGGAACCAGATGAAATTGGAGAGGCAGGATCGGCACACTATCGATCAGGCATTCACGGTCACGGCTCAAATTCAGGCTGCGCAGGATCATCTGGCAGATCAGATTGATTGCCCGCATCAAATTTCTGCGCTGCCGATGAACCGGCTCAGCGATGGAATGCGCAGAAACAAGTGCCGTATTCTTTCCAGTAGCTCAACAATTCTGTTTGCATGTGCCAGCCGCGACATTCCCCGATCAAAGCCATCGCAATCAACTCGCTATCATTGTATTCCGATTTCGGCCCAAGACGTTTGAAGAAAGGAGCAACCGTTTTCCAAACATCATCCACGATCACAAATGCCCAGATGCAAAAATCTTCAGAATCCGTTATCATTAGAATATCCTCCGTTTGGCAAGATTGATTTGTCGTGATCCATTGCTTATCCTATTGGAGGACTTTTCGTCGATCATCTTAAACTAGCATAAGATCCTAAATAGTTAATCCTGCTAGAAAGGCGCCCAAATAATGTACTCTCAAGAAAATATGTTTGATTGGGAATATGATATAAAAGCGGTTAGAGAAATTAGGCCAAAAGGGCAAAATTTTTTAATGTTAGTTACTCCAAGATATGTGACTGTTTATGGTGAACAAGAATATGAAAAAACAACTGCTAGGTTAGTATGTACTCTTATGAATGAAAATAGCATCTTTGTAGATGTAGGAGCACATTATGGCTTTTACAGCCTGCTTGTTGCAACCAACACAAATGCGGAAAGAATTATTAGCCTCGAACCCGTACCCCAAAATTTTGAGATATTACGGCAAAATATCCAAATAAACAATTTGCACCAGGTTGAAGCCCAAGCCCTAGCAATCTCCGATACGATAGGAGTGCGCAACTTTGCAATTACCCAAGCCTCAGATAGCTGCGGATTCCATGGTCATGAACTGGTAAAAACTATTGAGCAAATATCCATTGAAACCACCACCCTTGATGATGTCCTATTGCGTTATGCAGACGACAAAGATAAAAATATATGTATCAAGATAGACACTGAAGGGCATGAGCTCTCAGTGCTAAATGGGATGAACAAGTTAGTAGAGAGAGCACTGCCTCATCTACGATTAGTCGTCGAATACAACCCTAAAATGCTTAGGCGAGCTGGCCACGACCCTATCGAGTTAATTAACAGAATTTTCTCCATGGGTTTTCAAGTTTACCTGATTGATGAGAAGAATCAGATAATATGCACAATCCCGAAGAACCATTTGGAACACGAGAAAATACTTCTCGAAATCGAACAATCAAGGACATACACAAACTTACTTTGTCTGCCAGCCGACCAAGCATTAAGCTTGTGTTTTTTCTCTCACAGTAGTCTTTTATATGGAGCACAGAGAAGTCTGCTCGCTATTGTTGAAGAATTAATCAAATCTGGTATAGTATGTACCGTGATTGTTCCGGAAGAAGGAGAACTCAAGAAGCATCTTGAACGAGCTGGTGCGATTGTCATAACGACTCCTTATGATTGGTGGGCATATCCCGTCGCTTTGGACTTAGAGGAGAGCAGCAGGCGAATTTCACTATCATTTAGCCATATCCATAAAGAATTACTATCTCTGATCAAATTGATCAATCCTGATGTTATTTTTACTAATACCAGTGTTATCCCTTGGGGTGCTATTTGTGCTTACCTAATCAACAAACCACATGTATGGTATCTTCGTGAATTTGGGGAAGCAGACCATGGGCTAAACTTTGCACTTCCCTTGAAGCAGACTGCGAGGTATATCTTGAATTCTTCTGATCTAGTAATTTGCAACTCCTATGCAGTGCAAAAGCATTTTTTTGGAGAAAAGACAGGCGGAAACATAGAAGTGGTTTACCCTACTATTGGTCTTTCAAGAAAAAGATCCAGTCCATTAGCACGCCCAGAAGATGACTGTTTTGTTCACAAAAACGCTGTTCATCTAGCGATTGTTGGATCGATTTCTGAGGGAAAAGGCCAACTAGATGCCATTCAAGCAGTCAAAAAATTACTCGAAATGGGAATATTTGCTGAATTAGTAATAGCAGGTGATGCAGACCCACAATATTTTGACATCCTAGCCAAATTTATCGATGAAAATAATTTGCGGGAATTCATACACCTAGTTGGTTATAAAGATGATCCGACCTCCATTTACGAACAGGCGGATATTGTATTGGTTTGCTCCCGGTGTGAAGCATTTGGTAGAGTTACACTTGAAGCAATGTTGTTGGGAAAACCGGTTATCGCCACCCGATCTTGTGGAACAATGGAATTGATTGAGGACGGAATTAGTGGACTACTATATTCACCAGGTAATGTGACTGAATTAACCGATAAAATAATTACGTTAGTCAAAGCCCCTAATCAACGCGCCCAACTTGGCCTTAATGCCTCAAAAAGGGCAAAGGAACTTCTCTCCGTAAATGAATTTTCCAAAATCCAAAAAAGGCTACTTGAGTTAAAAAATAAAAATAATTCTGCAAAACGTGACTTTATTCGGTGGGTCACTACAATCTTGGAGAAGAGTTTAGAACTGAAACACCACCAGCTCAACGAAACGGAGCTGCAGAGAGCTCAGCTTGAGCAAAGGTTGGGAGAAATTTATAACAGTACAGCTTGGAGGCTGATTCAGATTATGTGGAGACTTAGATTAATTTTATTTCCGCGGGGAAGTAAACGAGAGTATTTCGCTCGCCATTTATTAAATGGACTACGCCGAGCATATAAACAGCTTCAGTCAATGGATTGGCATAAAAAAAAACAAATTAAACCATATACTTCTTCTAATTTTCAAAAGGAAGATGTTTACAGATGGGACCATTACCAAAGATTGATGACAGAATTCAGCAGAATTGAAAGGGAGTATATCGAAAAATTAAAAGTCTCGCCTATCAAGATTTTATCGTATGAGACTGAAAAGTTATCTAGGATTACTTCGCTTCTGAAATTACCAAGTCCCAAGAATCCAGACTATTCAATTATTATCCCAGCTCGAACTAATACAAAACTGCTAATCGAATGTTTGCTCTCTATTCAACAAAACACAACTATAGAAGATTATGAGGTAATCATTGTTGAGGATCACGCAAATAATGAAGTATTAGACCTAATTACCCAATTAGAATCTGTAAAAATAGTACATAATGATCGTGAACCAGGATTTGGTCCTGCTTGCAATCTCGGGGCAAAACAGGCCAAGGGAAAGTATTTAATCTTCCTAAATGATGATGTCCAAATTTTGACAAAAGACTGGTTATTTTCTTTGACAAAGCCTTTCTTAGAGAACCCAAAAGTGGGATGTATTGGGCCAAAAATTCTTTATCCAAACGGTAGATTACAGGAAGCGGGTGCCATTATCAACGTAGACGGAACGACCACTATGATGGGCTACGGTGACGATCCAAATCTTCCGCGATACTGTTATATGCGCGAAGTTGACTATGTATCTGCAGTTTGCTTAGTGGTAAAAAAGGAGGATTTTGAGGCGGTAGGAGGCTTTGACCCATTATACGCCCCAGCATATTATGAAGACGTTGATCTTTGTATGAAACTTAGGAAAAATGGATTAAAGATCATTTACAACCCTGAAGTGAGCATAGTTCATCATCTAAGCGCGACCTCAGGTGTATTATGGGGTGAACAAAAGAAATTAAGACTAGTAACCGAGAACCGGCAAAAATTCATTGAACATTGGCAAGAAGAAATCGAACGTCTCAACAATGTTAAAATCATTGCCTTCTACTTACCCCAATTTCATCCAATCCCAGAAAACGACTTATGGTGGGGTAAAGGGTTTACAGAATGGCATAACGTTGCTAGAGCACGTCCGATTTTTAAAGGTCACATTCAACCCAACCTCCCAAGTGATCTTGGCTTCTACGATCTCCGGATCATAGAAGTAATGGAACAACAAGCCGAATTAGCAAAAAGATATGGAATTTATGGATTTTGTTACTATTACTATTGGTTCAACGGAAAAAGGCTTCTTGAATTACCATTAGAAAGGCTTTTGGAGACCAACCGACCAAATTTTCCATTTTGCTTATGTTGGGCAAATGAAAATTGGACCCGTAGATGGGATGGTAAAGATGAGGAGGTACTTATTGCTCAAAATCATTCTAGTGAAGACGACTTGGCCTGTATTAAGGATCTGGCAAGGTATCTAGTACATCCGAGCTATATTCGAATAAGCGGACGTCCATTGCTACTTATATACCGCGTAGATTTATTTCCTGATTTTAAAAAAACCGCACAAATTTGGCGCGATTATTGTCGACAAGTTGGTATTGGAGAAATTTTGCTAGCCATGGTGGAATCCTTTGATTTTGCAACAAGTGCGGACATCGATCTAGAAAACTACGGTGTAGACAGGTTGGTGGAGTTCCCACCCCATGGTCTGGGTTATCCTTTTCGGGGCGGGTATAAGCTTGAGATCAAAAAGGGCTTTGCCGGTAGAGTATATGATTATCATCAAGCAATAATTCATTCTGTGCTCAAACCCCTTCCAAATTATACGAAATACAGAACTGTAATGCCTCGCTGGGATAATACACCTCGCAGGCAGAACCACTCCACTATTTTTTTGAATTCCAGTCCAGGCGCTTTTCAGGCATGGTTAGAGAAAATCATACGCATAACACGTGAACAAAACTCTGAAGAGGACCGAATCGTCTTTATAAATGCGTGGAACGAGTGGGGTGAAGGCAATTTTCTAGAACCTGATCAACATTTTGGTCACAGCTACTTGAATGCTGTACTCAACGCCAGAGAGTATTTCTTAATATGCAAAAACCGCGTTTGACTCTTGAAGGTTTGATGAGAGATGAGAGAAAATAATGTTTTGCCAGTAACCGTGATAGGACATCCGTACGCGCCCATAGGTAGAGGTATTGCAGCATTAAATCTCTTTCGGGCGCTTAAGGAAGCGCAATTTCCAGTATTAATTTGTGACATTTCTTCTCGCTTTCAATACAATTTGAATGATCAAATCAAGCAAGAGTTAAAACCTTTTATGTCTAATAAACCAAGTGAAACAATAAATATTTATGTGATCAATGGCGATGAAATAAAGTCTACACAGGAAATGCTAGGGCCATACCACACTAAACCATATAACATCATATATCCATCTTGGGAGCTTGAAAAATATCCAACAGAGTGGGCAAGATTGATAGAAAGATATTTCAATGAAATATGGGTACCCTCGGATTTCTTGAAAAATGCCCTCTCAAAGAATTGTAGTAAACCGATTTTTTGTATCCCTCATCCCATAGATGTCTGTTTTTCTTCTTTCTTAAGTCGGCAATATTTCGGGTTACCCGAATCTTCATATTTGTTTTTGCACATGTTTGACCTTAGGTCCTATCTTGAAAGAAAGAATCCAGTTGCTTTCATAAAAGCATTTGAGAAATTGTGCGATAGTAAACCCAAAGCAGATGTAAGAGCAGTTATTAAGGTTAGTGGAAATGACCTTGACCAAAGCACTCGAAGAACTTTCTTAAGGTTCCAACAATTGGTTGAATCAAGTCCTGCACGTGACAAAATCATCCTATTAAACGCTTCGTATTCTGAAAACGAAGCCAAGAACTTAATCCGAAATTGCGATTGTTATGTGTCGCTACACCGTTCAGAAGGATTTGGTCTAGCAATTGCGGAAGCAATGTATATGGGAAAACCAGTCATTGCCACTGGTTACTCGGGGAACCTTGAATTCATGAACAAAGAGAACTCTTTTCTTGTAGATTACAGCCTTGTACCCGTCAAGGAAGGGGAGTATCCATATTACGCTGGACAATACTGGGCTGAGCCTAATATAGAACAAGCCGCTTCTTTTATGGAACGCTTAATTGAAAATCCAGAAGTGGGGAGAAATATTGGAAAGAGAGCCAGTATAGAGATGCGAGTGAAGTATAGTTTACTTTCTATTGGTCTTAAGGCGAGTAAACGGTTAGAGAAGATTTTATTAAATCGTGGGAATAGATTGGATCTAAGCATTCAATAAGATTACTACCATCAATAGCCTCATCATTTATTTCCTCTCATATCGATTATAAAAATGGGGAAAAAACCGACATCAATTACTACCCCCTTTGAGAAAATTGGCTCACTTTTACCAATTGTAATTTTACTTTTTTTGGGTATCAAAAGCCTATCTATAGCAGTAACGGATGTCTTTTCTTTTGACGGAGCAATGAACGCTCAAGTTGCTCAAAACGTTGTTAAAGGAATAGGCTATGCTACATCCTACCCCCGTATCATAATGTTTGATGGAAAAATTCAAACTGGCCCAACGGTGTTACTACCCGTTGCAATATCTTTTATGATCTTTGGTGAGTCGTTCTTTAGTGGTCTGTTGGTGAACGGTATATATTTATTGTTAACCGCAACGACGATTTTCTATCTCCTAAAGTTCCAGTTCTATTTGAAAGATGGCTATGTTTCTATCGCCTTATTGTTCTTTATCCTCACACCAGAAATCTTTAACCTGGGATTTGGCCTATATGGTGAAATTCCAGCTCTCTTTTTCTTTTTGCTGTCCACAGCTATAACACGAGAATATCTCGAAACTCAGCGACCACATTATCTTCTTCTTTCTGGCTTATCCTTGGGATTAAGTGTAATAACGAAAACTGTTATGTTCATTACAGTTCCAACCCAAATAATCCCCATTGCAGTTGACGCCCTTGAACAAATCAGAGCACAAAAAGCTATCAGTGGATCAAAACTGGAAACAATCAAATTGTTAACAAAAAGATGGGTCCTTAGCGTTTGGGGATTCTTAATCCCAATTATAGCATTTGAATCTTACAAACTGTCAGGATTGGGTTTATCAAATTATTTAGGATGGTGGAAAGCGCAGCTGAGAGAGATTTTTAAACAGGCTGGTGTTTCCGCTGGATATAATGATACACTTGGGTTAGCAAACAAACTCTCAAAGCATCTGAACTTATTCTTTGAATACTCTGGGTATTATCCTATAATATTATTTCTTCTATTGTCTATCATACTCATAGCGCTGTGTTATTCGTTATACATTCTCATAAAATACAGAAAAGAAGTTCATAATAAGCTTGTCTCGGCGATAGCGAGTGCATCTATCCTATATCTAACCACGATTCTCTACTTTAGCTGGTGGCTACTCATCACCCCTACTGAAAAAGCCTGGTATCGTAGAATATTAAATGGTGTGATTTTGTTGGAACTTTGTATTGTTATAATTTCCACACTAATTTCGCAACAAAATTTTCCGCAGAATTCAAAAAAGTGCCTAGGGAAATGTAAACTTATTATATCTTTAACGCTTATCGGGTGTATTGTTCCCACCTTTTTTATTAAACAGAGTTATTCTAACTTTCAATTAAGTTTCAAAGACACCCCTGAAAAAACATCTGTTTACAACCTCGCTGGTTTTATTAAATCATTGCCCCCAAATGTAAAGGTCTATGGTTTCGGATGGATGCAGGCCCCCGTAATTGCTTTTGCGTCCGGAATGACCTTTCATGATCTTTATCGAGATCCGGAAATTCTTACCCCAGGCATGAATAAAACCGAGAGTTATCTAGTAGCAGACTGGTACACATTTATCAGTGCAAAAAATTTCTTAGAAGAGACCTTAAACCACTTTGTTTATGAAACAGTTTACATGGATAAATACAATGGCCTTTATCGCATCAAAGAAAGAAAATTATTTGATTATGAACCATTCACATCATCTGAAAAGGACCAGGCTAGACTCTCTTATATAGATTTTACCCAATCAAATTTCTTCAACCCAACACGAAACATATATTTACAAGAAATAAACCCATACGGAAAATGGGCCCAGAACATAGCTGCCATTCTTTTAGATTATAAGGGACAAAGATATCTAAAAATAGAATTTGAGATTCCAGATATTTCAAAATATGCAAAAAAAACAACTAATGTAACAATATATTTGAACAGGATGAAAACAACCTGTCGATCTTTCTCGGCTTCAGGAAACTATAAAATATTGGTTCCTTTGAGCGAAATTGAGAATGAATTGCAAAATAGTATTGAAATTACTATAGTTTCTGATAATTTCATTGTAATTGAAGAGGACCGTCGGAATTTGTCCCTTTTCCTGAAAAAAATATCTTTGGAGGAACAATAATTATCAGTTTACAAGACAAAATATATCCCTTGATCTCAATTTTGCTTGTTTCTTTCAATAGCGAGACGAGTCTTAAGGTATGTCTAGATCATATTGCTAAACAAACATACCACAATATTGAGATTCTGATAATCGACAACGGCTCAAAGGACCCTCCCTCTCAATCTCTTTGCGAGCAATGGCCAAGTCTTCGGATCAGGATCGAATATTTCAATGAAAACAAAGGCTTTGCTTTTGCCAACAATTACGGGGCTCGCTTAGCTAAAGGCGAATGGATTGCTACTTTAAACCCAGATGCTTTCCCCAAGCCGGATTGGCTTGAACAACTGGTGCAGGCAACATTTCAATATCCTAATGCCTTTTTCGCTTCTCGCCAACTGCAAGCCCAATTTCCCCATCTATTGGATGGCGAAGGCGATACTTACCATGTCAGTGGTTTAGCCTGGAGACGGAATTACGGTGCACCAGTCATACCTAAAAACCAACCTGAAGAGGTTTTTAGTGCTTGTGCAGCAGCTGCTTTATACCCACGTCAAACCCTTCTTGAAGTGGGCGGGTTTGATGAATCCTATTTTGCCTACCACGAAGATATAGATCTAGGCTTCAGATTACGTCTTAAGGGGCTAAGGTGTTATCACATTCCCCAGGCTGTTGTACACCATATTGGATCTGCCACTACTGGGAAATCCAGTCCATTTGCTATTTATCACGGGCATCGAAATCTGGTGTGGACCTATTTCAAAAATATGCCTACCCCTTTACTTGAAATGTATCTACCACTTCATCTCCTAATGAACATTTATTCTCTGGTTTACTTCGCGAGAAAAGGACACCGAAACACGATTTGGAAAGCCAAACAAGATGCTTTTGCAGGCCTAAAAATCGTACTAGAAAAACGCAAGGTGATCCAAAGTGAACGTATTGCTTCAACCTGGGATATCTATCAGCTAATGGAGAAGGGTATCTTCTCGCCTTTCACAAAAAAATTTTTCAGGCGCTAAATATGCCTTTCAATTAACTCAATGTCTATCTACCCCTTTTTTCATGGTAACATATACCCTGATCGCACTCCTTCCCTTGCGAGGGCCTATGGCGCAGGTGCAAACTCCTCCCTACCCCTATGACTTCATCGGACAAATTTTGATCACGCAAGAACAGATCGAGCAACGCGTGGCCGAACTCGGTGCCCAGATCACCGCCGATTATCGCGATTCCGACCGCTTGCTCCTCCTCGGCCTGCTGCGCGGTAGTGTGGTCTTCCTCACCGACCTCATGCGCAAGATCAACCGCCCCATGACCATGGACTTCATGCTTGTCTCCTCCTACCGCGGCGCCGAATCCTCCGGCTTCGTTCGCATTGACGCCGACCATAAAATCAACATCCACAATTGGGACGTGATTCTCGTGGACGATATCATTGACACCGGATACACCATCCATACCGTGCGAAAATTGCTCCTCGAGCGTCAGCCGCGCAGCCTCAAAATCTGTGCCCTGCTGGATAAAAAAGCCCGCCATAAGGTGGATATTCAGATTGATTACTTGGGCTTCGAAATTCCCGACTACTTTGTAGTTGGCTACGGTTTGGATATCGATGAAAAAGGTCGCAACCTCCCTTACATTGCCGCCGTGGACCTGGAAAAGTACCGCGCTCTCTATGGCAGCGGCAATTGAAAGCGAAAGGTTGTCCAAATGAAAACAAAAACCCCGCGTAAAATCGGCATCCTGACCTCCGGCGGTGATAGCCCCGGCATCAATGCCGCTATCCGCGGAATCGGCAAGGCCATTGCCGGCCATTTTCATTTACAACTGATCGGTTTCCACGATGGCTTTAGCGGCATGGCCCACAATCTGATCATGCCCCTCGAGGGCGAGGCGCTCTCCGGCATCTTGACCACCGGCGGCACCATCCTGGGCACCAACCGCGATAAACCCTATAGCGCCGAAGAAGACGGCCAACGCGTGGATTACACCGAGAAAATCCTTCAGGTATACCACCAACACAACTTAGATGGCCTGATCTGCCTGGGCGGTGGGAACACCCAGGAAAGCGCTTACTACCTACAGCAAAAAGGCCTCAACGTTATTACCCTTCCTGTCACCATTGATAATGATATTCCCCAAACGGACATGACGGTCGGCTTTAATACGGCGATGGAAATCGCCGCCGAAGCCATAGATCGTCTCCACAGCACCGCTTTCAGCCATCACCGCATCATCATTGTTGAGATCATGGGGCGCGAGACTGGCTGGCTCACCCTTGGTGCGGGTATCGCCGGCGGCGCTGATGTCATCCTCATTCCTGAAATCCCTTACGATATCCACAAAGTCGCCCAAGCCATCCTCGAACGCAGCCGTCGGGGTAAGCGCTTTAGCCTGGTCGCCGTGGCCGAAGGGGCAATTGCCAAAGAAACCCTGCAGTTTTTTGAGCATGCTCGCCAGGCCAACCGCCGCCTGCGCAGTGGTGAGGAAGCCGAAGAGGTCGAAGCCGGCCTGCAAGAGATCGAAAAACGCTCTGCCGGTGATACCCTCCACCTGGCTAACCGACTGCAAGAATTCACCCGCCTGCAAACCCGTGTCACCATCTTAGGCTACCTCCAGCGCGGCGGGGCGCCTTCGGCCTTTGACCGCGTCCTCGCCACCCAACTTGGCACCGCCTGTGCTCATCTGGTCAGTCAGGGGCACTACGGAGTCATGGTCGGCATTCAAGGCGGAAGCGTCAAACCCACCCCCCTGGCCCAGGTAGCCGGCAAGGTCAAACGTGTGCCGTTAGATCATTCCTGGGTGCAGGGTGCGCGTCTGGTGGGCACCTGCCTGGGCGATTGAAATCCCGCCTATCCACATTGAGGATCGCCCACGCCCTGCAACTCATCCCCAGGGCATGGGTTTTAATTGGTGATGTATTCCTTCCGGTAGGAGAAAACCATGCCCCACCACGAGGTCGTTCTGCCCACCCCAAGACCATTCGATAACACCAACTCATTTACAGCCTGGCGCTGGCAGGGTAACTCTAACACAATTGCACACGATGAAGCCTCCCAGCGTCAGTTGCTGTTGCACCTCGAACAACCTGTTTGGGCTATCGCTGACCGCCAAGGCCTGGGCTTAACCTCTGAAGCCGCACTGATTCCTGCTCGCTTGGCCGAGCCCGAATCCGCCGAAGTATTAGCCTATGCCCCTCCCCTCGTACCTGAAACTCTGGGTAATCCCGATTTCCGCGCCGACTTCAGCCTGCGCTATGCCTATTATGCCGGCGCCATGGCTGGGGGTATTGCCTCTGAAGACCTGGTCATCGCACTGGGAAAGGCCGGCTTCATGGGCGTATTCGGTGCCGCAGGTTTGCTCCCGGCGCGCGTTGAGCAAGCCATCCAGCGCATTCGCGCAGCCCTGCCCCAAGGCCCTTATGCGTTCAACCTCATCTTCAGCCCCAATGAGCCGGCGCTAGAAGAACGAACGGCAACGCTGTATCTGGCTCAAGGCATTCGTACCATTGAGGCCTCTGCCTATGTTGACCTCACGCTCAACCTGGTGCGTTACCGGTTGGCCGGCCTGGTGCAAACTCCGCAGGGAAAAATTATTGCCCAAAATCAGATCATTGCCAAAATCTCACGTCGTGAAGTTGCCCAGCGCTTCATGCAACCTGCGCCCACTGATTTAGTTGCCCAATTACTCCAAAGTGGTCAAATAAGCGAAACCCAGGCGCAATTGGCCCAATTCGTCCCTATGGCCGATGCCATCACTGTTGAAGCCGACTCGGGTGGCCATACCGATAACCGCCCGCTGGTGGGGTTGATCCCGACCATGCTAGCCCTGCGCGAGCAAATCCAGGCCCAATATCGCTACGCGCAGCCCATTTTTATCGGTGCCGCCGGCGGTATCGGCACCCCCGAAGCCGCTCTAGCGGCATTCACCATGGGTGCGGATTATATTGTCACCGGCTCGATCAACCAATCCTGTGTGGAAGCCGGCACCTCCCCTCATGTCAAACGCTTGCTTGCTCAAGCCGATATGGCCGATGTGATGATGGCACCCGCTGCCGATATGTTTGAAATGGGCGTTAAGGTGCAGTTGCTCAAACGCGGCACCCTCTTTCCTCTGCGCGCCCAGAAACTCTATGAACTTTACTCTCGCTACCCGTCATTGGAAGCCCTGCCAACGGACGAACGCGAAAAATTGGAACGCCAGATCTTCAAGCGCGACCTGGAAACCATCTGGCAAGAAACCGTGCAATATTTCCAGGAACGCGATCCACGCCAAATTGAACGCGCCCAACGCGACCCGCATCAGAAAATGGCCTTAGTCTTTCGGTGGTATTTGGGGCTTTCCTCACGCTGGGCTAATCGCGGTGAGCCAGGGCGCGAAATGGACTACCAGATTTGGTGCGGTCCAGCCATGGGTACATTTAACGCCTGGGTGCAGGGTACGTACCTGGAAGCGCCGGAGAACCGGCACGTGGCCGACATAGCCCTGCACTTAATGACCGGCTGCGCGTACCTTGCCCGTGCGCGCATGTTAGCCTTCCAAGGGGTTCGCCTACCTCCTGCGCTTACCCGTTATCTTCCTCAACAACCCATGCGCTGACGCACTGCGCTGGCATGGCGCAGTGGAACAAAAATCAAGGCTTCAGGCATAACCTCAGCACATACGGCCAGGGTGAGCACGCTTGGCCCAACCACACACCACCAAGCATGCCAGGGAGCGTGAATACCGCGCACCGAAATCCGAGCCGCCCGCCAGGAAGAATCTGAGGGCAAACCTGAAGGTAATTGCACATTAATCCGCCGGGTATCCCAAGTGAGCCCAACCCGCAACGCCTTGAGGGCTGCTTCTTTCAGGCTCCAGATCAAGGTTACGGCCAAAGGCCGCTGCAGTGCGGGCAGGTCTTGTAAAAACTCTTGTTCCTCAGAGGTGAAAAAATCTTCAACAAAAGCGTGTGGCCGCGGTTCAATCACTTCCAGGTCAATGCCCAGCGCCAAATCGGGAGCCAACGCCAATGCACAGGCCACCCATCCCTCGCGATGACTGAGCGAGAGCGAAACCGGGAAGGGGTTCTCCGGGGAAACCCAAACCTGGGGTGATCCTTGAGCACTGCGCAAGATGCTGATCCGCTGTACCTCAACACCCTGAAGGCGCCGATCGGCAGTGCGAAGAAGGTTTTTGGCCACCCAACGCCCTAGCAACCAGTCTGCACGCCGTCGTGGAAAGCGCAGGGTCTGCAGGTGAATCTGTTCCGCCACCGAAAGGGTCTGTGTCAGAGAGGTGGGCTCAGCCAGCACGGCTGGCCCACCCGCTAAGGTCCAGTAAATGTTCACCATTAACTACCTTCCTCCCGTTGTTTAAGGCACGCCCGAAACGGCGCTACCAGCGCCGCCTCGGCGGCATAAGGCAAGCGTGCCGTTCGATAACCCTTTACCTCGATAATCACTCGCCCCTCACCGTCTACAACCCGCGCGTCAAACCGCCGATTTTCACCAACGGGTGAAATGGGAATCACCTCAGCCCACACCGATTCCTGCCATTGGCGCGTGAGGAAAGTAATCCGTTCAACACCGAAGGGTAACGCAAGCACGCCATCTTGGGCTACTTCCCACGCCGCCGCTGTCTGCAGCACCAATTCAAGCAAAGAGGGAAGGGTTACCAGCGGCGCAGTACTCAGTGCGGGCAAATGCGCCGCCAAACGTCCTAGTGCCCGCCGCGGTTCGATTTGCACCGCCTCCAGCACCTGGAAAGCCGGCCCATGGAAGAAGAGCCGATAAATGGCGTCGCGGTAGATAAGGCGATGCTCATCCCAGGCGGGTACCTCTGCCCCAGGTGCATCCGCCAATTCAGAGGTTCCCAGCAGCACTTTAGCCGTAAAATGGCGCAAAGTCTGAGGCGGCATACTGGCGCGGATCAAGGTGGATTCCAGCACCGCTTGGGCAATCAACCCCTCTTGGACTGGATAAAGATTGACCCTGATGACAAAACGGCGTGGTTGGGAGCGATAGAATTTCAGCGGCGCCATAAACTGAACGTCTGTAAAACCCATTACTTGCCAGGCCGAAGACTCATCAGCGAGACTTAGCCAGCGCAACGCCGCTGTGGCGAACCCCTCTAAACCCATCACTGCTGGCAACAAGGGAATACCATTGAGCGCATGATCGGAAAGATAAGGCGTCTGCTGTGGATCCAGTTCGACTTCAAAGCGCGCCCCTTCCCAGCGATCATACCCTGTCAGCACCCCAGGAAGGTGATGAAGATCATTGCCTACAAGGGGTTTTATGGCTTCGAGATCGAGACCATCCTGCTCGCGGCGGGGGAAGGTAAGCAAGCCCAGCGAACCCGCCAAAACAACCTCCGGCTGCCCAGAATTGGCGACCAACTCGCGGTAAACCCACTTGGCTGCATCTTCAGGCGGCATCAGATCAATGCCCGCCCGCCGCATCAATTCGGGCACGTGGCCACGGCTGGCCATTCCCACCTCAGCCCAAGCCCCCCAATCCAGCGCAATGGTCTTCATACTTGCCGGATGATGACGGAGTGCCAACATCATCTTCGCCAGAAAGTCATTCCCGGCGCAGTAATCCACCTGCCCAGCATTACCGAAGCGCCCTGCAATCGAGGTAAACGCCATCATCGCACGTGGCCACATGTGATGTCGGTGCAAGGCCTGATAGAGGTTGTAGAACCCTTGAGCCTTAACCGCCAGAATCTGAGCAAATTCCTCACGGGGTTTACTTTCCAGGCGACGACTGCGTTCAATTCCGGCCGTATGAATGAGAACATCCAAACGTCCTTGCTCGCGCACCACACGCGCCACAACCTCTTCCACGGCCTGCGCCTGGGTTACATCAGCAGGGAGATAGGTTATTTCAGCCCCCCACGAACGGACATCATCCAACAACCGTAAGGTCCCATTGGCACGATCTAGGACCGCCAGGTGTTGTTCCACTTCCACCAGGGAAGGTCGTTTACCCTCTGCCGCCAGGCGTTTGAGCAAAGCCTGGCGCAAGGCCGAACGATCCTGCCGCAGAAGCACCAAATCAGGGTCATCTGGATCAGGCAAAGGTGAACGTCCGATCAGATAGAACACCCCACGCGTCCGGTGTGCCAGATCGCGTACCACGGCCTGGGTGATTCCACCACTACCACCAGTGATCAGGAAGACCGGCTTGTCGTCCCAATCTGTGCTTGTTATGTTGTCCAGCGACGTTTCAACCAGGGTGACACCATAACGCTGACCTTGGTGTCGTCCTACCTCTACCACACCGGGGTCATACAGCAATTCTTCGATCAACTGCGCAGCAATTTCGGCAGCTTCAGCCTGCGGAGCAAAATCTACCACCTTGACCAGTGCATTGGCACGTTCCCAGGACACTGCTTTGACCAACCCGCTGACCAAACCGCCCAAGGGAGCCGCCAGTGGCTCACCAGAGAATCCTTGCTGACCGTCCAGGCGCGTGGCCGCAATTAAGAACGGCTCACCCGGCAGAGCCTGGAGCAGGTCAAACAACATTTGCGCTCGGCGCTCCACCTCGGCTCGCCATTGCTCAACCGTCATCGCCTCCAGGTTAGGATGTGGATCCAAACCGGGTAGGAAGAACAGGCCATCTACCTTGCCTTCTTGCGCCCATTCCTGAACGCGCGCACGAGTTTGCTCTGACCACTCCGCCGGGATCATCAGCACCTTGACTTTGCGCACACGCAACCGGCGTGCCAGGGCCAAGCCAACACCTCCCTGATCTTCCACTAAAACCACCCGTAACCTTGCTGAAAGATCAATCCCGGTCGGCTGACAAAGCGTTGCCCGTGGGCGCAGCACAGCCTGGGGCACTCGCCGGCGTATCATTCCGGCTTCTTCCTTGGCACTTTCCAACATTCCGGAAAGCACGCCCTCTTCCTGGATGGAAAGGAGCGTCGTTGACCTATCTTCTGGCTCGGCTTCAGGCGCAGTCTCCCGTGAGATAACCTGCGAGGCCAAAGCCTCTTGGATAAACGCAATGACCTTGCGCAGGGTATTGTAATCGCTCAAACGCAGGTCTTCCCGCCGTGGAATCCCATATTGCTCACGAACTGCGGCGAAGAGCTCTGCTTGCTTAACAGTATCAATGCCCAAGTCGGCTTCCAAATCTAAATCTAGGTCTAACATTTCCTGAGGATAGCCGGTCTTCTCACTCACCAGCCCCACGACAAAGGACTGAATGTCCGTCTCATCCACGGTCTTGACCGTTTGGGCAGCAGGCAGTTGAGATGGGCCGAGATGCGCATCTCCACCCTCTTTGTTTATGGGCAGATGATCAACAGGATATCCCACCCGTGCAGTGACCAGTTCCAGCACTTCGGGGCTCACGGCTTCAGATGGTTGAGCATCTAAGGCTGAAGTTGACGGTTGTGATTCCGAACCACTTTGCGCCTCAAGCGACTCCCGCACAAACACAATCACCTTACGCAGCGTGTTGTAATCCACCAGCCGCAAATCCTCACGGCGAGGAATACCATAGCGCTCGCGCACCGCAGCGAACAATTCCGCCTGCTTAACCGTATCAATGCCCAAATCGGCTTCTAAATCGAGATCCAGATCGAGCATATCGGGTGGGTAGCCGGTCTTCTCGCTCACCAGTGCTACCAACACGTTTTTAATCTCCTCTTCGCTGGGTAGCGCTACCCTGGGCTTGGTCACAACTGTCTGCCCCTGTCGTTCTCCGGCTACGAGCGGCTCGGGATGCGCCTCAAGCGCCGACCCGGCATGGGGAACGGCACCGGTCACTTGCGGCTGGTTTACTGCCGCCTCGCGCACAAACGCAATCACCTTGCGGAGCGTGTTATAGTCCACCAGGCGCAAATCCTCACGGCGTGGGAGGCCGTAGCGCTCCCGCACTGCGGCAAAGAGTTCGGCTTGCTTAACGGTGTCAATGCCCAGGTCGGCTTCCAAGTCCAAGTCCAGGTCCAGCATCTCACGGGGATAACCCGTCTTCTCGCTCACCAGATTTAAAACAAATTCTGTGACCTGTTGCTCATCTGGCACTAGCAGCGTTGGCTGGGCTGACGGCAACGCCTCCGGTTGCTGAGAGGGCAATGATTGCAAAGGCTCAAGCACTTCCGTGCTCTCTTCTTGCGTAGTGGTCTCAGCCCACTGCGTTGGCCCTTGTCCATATTGCCATCGTGATTTCAGCGGCACCCGCTGTGGCGGGCCGGCGTGGCGAATGCGCAGTGTACGCTGTACCACCTCTAACTCCGCCTGTTCATAACCAGCCAGATCGGCCAGCCAGCGTTCATAGACTCGATGATTTACCCGTTCTCCCTTATCATCAATTCGCCGTAGCAAGGCCATAGCAATTTGAGACCCAAAGCCAGCCCCCAAACGCAAGGCATAACGCAGAGGGAACACCCCTCCCCGTGAGAGGTTCAAATCACCCAATTCTGGATCAGGCTCAAAACCATCGTCAATGTTGGCAATAGGAGGAACACGACCATACTGCAACGCTTTAACCGCCAGGACATCTTCTATCCCCACCCCCATGGCATGGCCGGTATAACCTTTGGTATTCGCGATCAAAATGCGGTTGGCGTGTTCGCCAAAGACCTGGCGCAATGCCCGGATTTCGGCTGAAGCCGAGCCTCCGCGGGCCGGGGTATAGGTCTCATGAGAAACAAACACCATATGCGGCGCCATTGCCGCCCGATTGAGCCCAAAACGGCGTTCCGCGGTACAAACCAAACGTTCCATAATCTCACTGACGTGGGATACATCCAGGCGGGTACCGTGATAGGCACTGTTGGCAATATCTGTTGCCAGCACCTCGCAGATTCCCCGCATTCCGCGTTCTCGCACTGCATCCTCCGACTCCACCACCAGGGCTGCAGCGCCCATGCCCATAATCATCCCATTGCGTCGCCGGTCAAAAGGTAGCACAGCCTGACGCAAGTCGCCTTCAATCGTTGCCGCGCCGCTAGCCATAAGCGATGCTCCAATCCAAGACATCAGGGGGTTGCTGGTCACATCATCGCCGGCAATAATAACGACGCGGCGGCAACGCCCTTGACGTATCCAGTCCTCGGCCAGCGCCAATGCATGGGTGGTACTGGCACAGGCTGCATTCACATGGGTATTTGGACCACGCGCACCGATGTATTCGGCAAATTGGGAATGTCCCATGCTCAACGCCCGAAACACCAGGCGGCGATCCAGATGATAATCTTTTTCCTCTAACTGGTGTTCAAGGGAGGTTATTTGAGCGCGCAAAATAGCCGCAACATCGGGCGCAGTCGCGCTTAATGACTCCAATAAGGCATACAGCGTGTCTAATTGACGTCTGAGTGTCTCATACTGATAAAAATCCTCAATCTCGCGCGCCAGTTCACTGAGCCCCGGAAAAGCCGAAGCAAAGATCACGCCGGTCTCATCGGCTAAAGCAGGTGGCAGGCGCCAACGATCTGGTAAGTAGGTCCCCACACTGGTCGGACGGTAATGCATCACGAGGGGAATACCTGCATCGCGTAAGGCTTCAATACCGGCGGCAATCGCCAGTTGGGTCGAAATATCCAGGGCTTCTACGCGTTCCGCGGGCACACCGAAATCCGCACTCAGGTCGAACCTTCCACGCTGGCCGGCCAGTTTGACCGTTTGCTCGAGATCCTCAACGGGTTGCACTTCGGCCCCATTATCACTCTTGATCAGGCGAATAATGCGGCGTTGGAGGAGGCTTTGTCGCACCTCCAACGGCAACGGCTCAATCATGATCTCACCGCGCAGCAACCGCTCAACGTTGTCATCCGCAAAAACCGCATGCTGGCGCCCCGGTAACCCCAAGCCGGCCCCACTGATCACCACAGAACCCGTCAACGGCAAAACGCCATCTCGGACCACCACTGCTGGCGCTTCATAGTGAGCAGGCGATTTGGGCTCCGAGGGTGACGCTTCACCTAAGGGTGAAATTGTTACCGGAAGAGGACGCACATCGGCTACCTGAGGAATAACACCTGCCGCATACAAACCGGCCAGTGCCTCATTGAACGAAGCCGGCCCACCCTTGCGGGGGTGATTGGTTGCAAGCACCCATACTTCAAGCGCTTTTTCCCTAAGGATATCGTTAGTTAGCCCAGCCAAAACGCGCTTTGGGCCCACCTCAACAAAAATGCGTGCACCATGGGCATAAAGAGTTTGCACGCCGCGAATGAATTGCACCGGCGAAGCCACCTGATGTGCCAACAGGTCAAGCATGGCTTCACGCCCGGTCGGGTAGAAGTCGCCGGTCACATTTGAGATAACCGGAATTCGCGGCGACTGAAGGTGCATGCGTGCGATGATTTGCCGCAACGGGCCACTGGCCGGAGCAACAATTTGAGTGTGGAACGCATGTGAGACGGGGATCTTCACCGCCTGGTAACCCGCCGCCTGTAATGCCTTGATGGCGGCGTCAACCGCTGCCGTTTCGCCCCCGATCACGCTTTGTAACGGACTGTTATAGTTGGCAATAACAACATAGCCCGGTATCTGGCTCAGGATGCGTTCGATGGCCTCAGGGGGCGCAGAGACCGCTGCCATGCACCCGTTATCGGCCATGGAAACACGCGCCATCTCACGTCCCCGTGCGCTCACAATCTCTAAGGCCTCGGCAAAGGGCAAGGCCTCTGCCGCCACCAGCGCCGCATACTCGCCTAGGCTGTGCCCAATGGTCATATCAGGGTGGAATCCGTACTTTGCCAGCAGGCGCAGTAGGGCAACGTTTGCGGTCAACATCGCTGGCTGCGTGACAATCGTGTTACGCAACTCAGCCTCGGCTTGCTTGAGGCGTTCATCGCCATCCTCGACAAAGACGTAGTTGCTCAACGGACGGCCTAGAATCGGCGTCATGACCGCATCAGCTTCATTGAATGTCTCAGCCACAACCGGATCCAAATCCCGTAAGTCCCGCAGCATGTTAACATACTGCGAACCCTGCCCGGGAAAGAGAAATGCCACCTTGCCTGGGGTTCCCCGACCGCGATAGATCCCCTGTCCGGCTAAGGCTTGCCAGGTGTCGGACGCATCCTTCTCCAAGGCGGCGAGGGCTTTCTCGAGTCGCTTCGCCAAATCCGCCGCATCGGCATAGTCCAGCGCTAGGCGCTCAGGTTGGCGTACATTATCGGGAGCAGGGGTTGTCCAGGGGGGCGTTCGCCCTACCCGTGCATCCTCGAGCACTTTTTGGAGTCGTTGCATCAACATAAAACGATCCGGGGCACCCACTACCAGCAGGCCGCGATAGGTCGGCAATCCTTGGGATGTTTTGGTCATAATGGGCTCCGATGCGGTTTCTACCTGGGCCACCGAAACGGCCGGGAAGACTTTTTTCTCACTGGTCAACAGCCCGGGAACATATTCCTCGACCACAGCGTGAAAGTTCGTCCCACCAAAGCCGAACGAACTGATGCCAGCACGCCGAATCTCCCCGCGCGGACGCTCCCAGGGACGCAGTTCAGTAATGACGTAAAAGGGCAGGTGCTCGAAATCAATATTGGGGTTGGGACGAGTAAAGTTAATGGAAGGGGGCAGAACTTTTTCGTGTAAGGCAAAGGTCACCTTGAGCAATGCCGCCGCCCCTGCCGCGCTCTTGAGATGACCAATATTTGACTTGACCGAGCCCAATGCAATCGAGGCAATGGGCAAATCGAAAGGATCAAAGATGGCGTTAAGGCTGTTGACCTCAACGACATCCCCCACGCGGGTGGAGGTGCCATGGGCTTCAATAAGGGTAGCGGTGGCTGGTGAAAGGCCGGCATTTTTCCAAGCCCGTTCAATGGCGCGCTGTTGACCGGTAGGATTAGGAGCGGTGATCCCTTTACCCCGCCCATCACTGCTCGAACCCACCCCGCGAATCACAGCGTAGATCTTGTCACCGTCGCGCTCGGCATCAGCCAGGCGCTTGAGCAGGAAAACCGCTGCCCCCTCACCCATGACAAACCCGTTAGCACCTTCGGCGAAGGGACGAGAACCATCGGGGCTCAAAGCGCCGATTTTGCAGAACTTAACGTAAGCGTCAATACTCATGTTGCCGTCCACGCCACCGGTAAGGACAGCATCAAACTGATAATTATTTAAACCTTCAATAGCCGCCTGAAGCGCCGCCAGGGAAGAGGCACAGGCCGCATCGGTGACAAAATTGGCCCCGGAAAAGTTGAAGACGTTAGCCACCCGTCCGGCAATGATATTGGCTAACTCACCGGGCATAGTGTCCTCGGTAATGGGGGGCAGCTTGGCGCGAATTTTCGCCGCCACCCCTTCTAAGAGCATGCGCTGCACCTCCGGAGGAAGGTGCTGAAAGGCTTCAAGTTCGCGTAAAGCTTCGAGATATTCCGGTAGGCGCACGCGCAGGCTAGTGTTGTATTGATTTTCACCGGCCATAGAGTTGCCCAGGATCACCGCCACCCGCGTTGGATCCAGATAGCGTTCCGGGTAGCCGTAATCCAACAGCGCCTCTCGCGCCGCCGCAATGGCCCATTTTTGGGTGTTATCCATCACGGCCAGTACGTTGGGGGGAATGGGAATACCCCACTTCAACGGCTCAAACCGAAATTCACGCACCCAGGCACCTATTTTGGTGTAGGTCTTATCTGGAACACGTGGATCAGGATCATAGTAAAGGTCAGGATCCCAACGCTCGCGGGGCACTTCGGTAACCGAGTAGCGCCCTTGTTTAATGTTTTGCCAAAAGGTCGCGGCATCGGGGGCATCGGGCAAGATAGCACCCACCCCCACTATGGCAACCGCTTTGGTTTCGCTCATGCCTATTCCTCCTCAAAGGACGTCAATGGGATTCAAGTGTATCAGGTTGCAAGATTTTATCGTCATCGTCCCTCTGGCGAGGCCCCAGGGCACACCAGGATTTAATCTAAACTGTTGGGAGCATGATGAGAGAAAGGATCATCATGGACATTCTATCCATTGGAAACCCCAGGTTTCAGGTTGGGTTACGCCTGGAAAGGAAAAAAGCCCTGGGGAAAGATACCGCGCCCAGGGCTGATCAGCCAATTGATTTTTAAGCCCATCAGGGGGATGATGGCATAAGTTCAATTTCAATCATATAGGTTGGATCCCCTGTCCGTCGGGCTCGCAAACCTGCTACCAGACGGATCAGGCGGCGCTGCCAGCGATATTTGCGGTCAAATGCCGTCGCAATGGCTTGTCGCAACGCTAGATCCTCCACCGGTCGAGCCCGCGCTGGTATAAATTCGTCCAAAGGTCGCCCGCGCACATCACTAGGAGCTACCTGAGCTTGACCATTGGCCCGAATGCGCTTGGCTTTTCCCGAATCCACATTAGTCATCACGTATAAACGCCCATCGTGCACCACAAACCACACCGGTGTCGCCACTGCCTGACCATTGCGGCGAAATGTCGTTAAGTTGATATACTGCGCACGATATGCCCATTCAGGTAACTTTTCTTCCATCGCGATTTGGTCCCTCTATTATCAGTTTTGAGGTCTATTTTATCCCCTAGACATCAAAAAAGGGAACCAATGTACAACCCAATACACCAACCCGGCCCTTGTGAAGAACGTAACAGACATGACATTCCTCGTGACATTTGTCACTATCTAGGGTGGGTCAAGCGTGCTACTATTGAGTGCGATAGAGATTGCTATAACATTTTATAACATGCTATGGAAGAATTATTAACCACACGCCAGGTTCAAGACCTTCTAAAGGTAGATCGAATCACCATTTACCGCATGCTTCAGGATGGGCGGCTAAAAGGGATAAAGATCGGCCAGCAGTGGCGTTTTCCGCGCAATGAGGTCGAACGATTACTTGGGCGCCCAACACCCGAGCCGGCATCCCAAGCCATGGATCTAGCGACCGGGTTCCCCACCCACTGCGTCCAGACCATTCAGGACCTTTACGCCGAGGTCAGCGGGTTAAGTGCCGTTGTCCTGGACCCTGAGGGCAACCCCCTAACCGAGATTAGCCATCCTTGCGGGTTCTGCCGTCTACTATGGCAAAACGAACAAGCCCACGCTGATTGCCAGGCCTCCTGGAAACAGATGGTACGCGAGGTAGCCCCGCGCGGTGGTATCGCAACGTGCCATGCCGGCCTAGATTATCTCTTCACCCCCATTCAAGACGATGGTCAGGTTGTAGCGTGGTTCGTATGTGGTCCATGCTTGTGGCAAACACAACCTACCGATGCCCTATGGGAACACCTAGCTCAACGCTATAACCTACCCCTAGACCAAGTACGCCTAGCCGCCCATGATCTTCGTGTGATAGATTCTGCCCAGCGTCAGCGCGTTGCGGCCTGGCCACTGGCTGCCGCCCGCGCTGTGCAAAGTATCCTGCATGAGCGCCTATCGTTTATCGAGCGCCTGCAACAAATCGCTAGCCTAACTCAAATTTCTTAGCAAGGAGTGTACCTCTTATGAAGAAAATTGTCATTCTCGGCGCTGGAACCGCAGGCACCATCGTGGCCAACCGCTTCAAACGCCTCTTGGATTTCAACCAGTGGCAGGTCACCCTGGTTGATCCCGACCCCGTCCACTATTACCAACCGGGGTTCTTGTTCATTCCCTTCCGCATGTATTCAGAGAAAGATGTGATTAAGCCCAAGCGTGATTTCATTGACCCGCCGCTGCGCTTGATCCAATCCAAAGTTGAAGCCATTGACGCCGATCACAACCGCGTGCACTTAGCCGATGGTACCAACCTGCCTTATGACTTCCTGATCATCGCCACCGGGGTAGACATTCACCCTGAAGAGACCCCGGGAATGCTGGATGGCGAGTGGGGTAAATCCATTCACTCGTTTTATACCCTGCCTACCAGCCAAGCCCTGCGCGATGCTCTGCGCACGTGGAAAGGTGGACGGCTGGTGGTCAATGTGGTGGACAATCCCATCAAATGCCCGGTCGCCCCACTGGAATTTATCATGCTGGCCGATTGGTACTTCCATCAGCAAGGCATGCGCGACCGGGTTGAGATTGTTTACGCCACGCCACTGTCAGGTGCCTTCACCAAACCCGTGGCCTCAAAATTACTCGGCGAATTGCTCGAGAGCAAAAACATCAAGGTCGAACCCGATTTCATGATTGAACGGGTGGAGCCGGAAGCCAAAAAGATCGTCTCTTATGACGAGCGCGAAATCGAGTACGATTTACTGGTTACCATCCCGCTCAATAAAGGCGCCGATGTCATCGGTAAATCCGGCCTGGGCAATGAACTTAACCTGGTGCCGGTGGATCCGCATACGTTACGCGCTAAAGCCTATCCCAATATCTTCGTCCTGGGCGATGCCTCGGACGCGCCCGCTTCCAAAGCCGGTGCTACCGCCCACTTCTCCATTGACCTCTTCACCGAACACTTCCTGGATTATGTAGAAACCGGCGAACTCCCACCTTACTTCGATGGGCACGCCAACTGCTTCATCGAGACCGGCTTTGGTAAGGGGTTGATGATTGATTTCAACTACACCCAGGAACCTCTCCCTGGTCGCTATCCACTACCAGGCATTGGCCCGCTGACCTTACTGCAAGAGTCCGAATTCAATCACTGGGGCAAACTCATGTTCCGCTGGATGTACTGGCATATCCTACTGCAGGGCATGGAACTGCCGCTTCCCGCCACAATGAGCATGGCTGGTAAGTGGAAAGTTTAGTGGAGGGGCTATGGAAGCCGAGATCGCTGCCTTAAACCAAAAACTCGATGCCCTCACGGCACAGGTGGCTTACCTCACCGAGCAGGCCAAGGTGGCCGAGCGCGGGCGGCAAGCACGGGATGAACTGATTGAAACCGCCATGCCCATCGCCAAAGAAGCCCTGCGCCTGGGAAGTGAACAACTCGAAGAGGTGCAGGACTATGTCCAGCCGGAAGAATTGCTGCGCTTGCTCAAAAAATTCCTGCGCCATGCCCGCCAACTTGAGTCCCTGCTGGATCAGTTAGATGCGCTGTACGATTTGCTCGAAACCCTGACCCCAGTCTCCAAGGACATCATGATGCGCCTCACCGACGTCCTGCAAACGCTGGATGAGAAAGGCTATTTCGCCTTTGCCCGCAGTGGGGCACGCATTGTGGATAACATCGTCACTTCGTTCAGCGAGGACGATGTCAACCGGTTGGGCGATAATATCGTGCTCATTCTCAACACGGTCAAAGACATGACCCAACCCGAGATCATGACCTTTGTCCGCAATACCTTGCTTTTAGCGGAGCAAGAAGTGGGCAAACCGGTGGACACCTCGTTGTTCGGTTTATTGCGCCAGTTGCAAGACCCGGCCGTTCGTCGCGGGTTGGCGCTGACATTGCGTGTTTTGCAGGTCATCGGCCACCAGGCCGATGCCAACTCGAAACCCGTCCCTGCTCAGGGATAAATATTCACACGTAAGGAGGAACCAAACTATGCCTACCCGAGTTATTGCTGGAAAGACCGTGGAAGTGGATGCTGAGGGGTTCATGACCAACCCCAATGAGTGGAACGAGGAGATCGCCGTAGAATTGGCAAAAGAGGAGGGTATTGCTGAGCTGACCCCCGAGCACTGGAAAGTCATCAACTTCTGCCGCCAAAGCGCTAACGCTAATGGCAAAGCCCCTACCTTGCGCCAAATTACCGCTGGCACCGGTATCTCCACTAAGGACCTCTTTGCCCTCTTCCCCAAAGGCCCGGCCAAGAAAGTAGCCAAGATCGCCGGGTTGGGCAAGCCCGAAGGTTGCGTCTAATCTAAGCAAAAGGAGTCAAAGCCATGACCGAAGGAAACCGCCACATTGCGTTTATCTGCTCCAAGGGCAATCTCGATATGGCCTACCCAGCCCTGGTGATGGGCTGGGCGGCCCTGGGCAACGGTGTGGATGTCACCATCTTCTTCACCTTCTGGGGGCTTGACCTAATCAACAAGCACCGTGTAGATCATCTGGAACTGCCCCCGGTGGCGAACACCAGCATGAAGATGAACATGATGGGCATCCCGGGTAACCTGGGCATTCCCAACCTAGTCGGGGTTCTGCCAGGCATGACGGCTCTCGCCACCAAACTGATGAAAGATAAAATGAAAGCCCTGGGGGTACCGCCAGTGCGCGAGTACCTGCAAATGCTGGTAGATGGCGGCGCTAAGCTCTATGCCTGCAAGATGACCGTGGATATGATGGGGTTGACCATGGATGACTTCGTTGAGGGTGTACAGGGCATCGTCACCGCCAGCGACTTTATTGACATGACCGAAGGGGCACAGATCATCTTTATCTAAATCCAGGTTGTGGTCCGATACCAAGAGCGCCTCTGCGGATTGGCAGAGGCGCTTAGTTTTAATATCGAAACTGAACCACAAACGGCGCATCAAGCAGGAATTTCACAAACTGCTCATGTGCTGAGATACTACCCAGCACGACCCAGCGACAGCGTAGCAATCCACTACTCTCTTTGAAATATTCGCGCCGAATCAAGCGCAAACTTGCCTGCTCCAAGGCAGTGTAAATTTGATCAAACGACTCAACCCCGCCTTGAACACTCATTTCGTAAATCCGTTGCTCGCGCAAACGATCAATTCGCCTTTCAAATGAAGGAAACAACCACAATACAATCAACGCCATAAAGGTAACTAATCCGCCCAAAAGATATTCCCCCGCCCCCATGGCCATCCCCACCCCGGCAGTCAACCATATGATCGCCGCCGTGGTTAGGCCCGCTATCCGCGGCCCCTCTCTCAATATCGCCCCTGCACCCAGGAAACCAATGCCGGTAACGATATTGGCCGCAATGCGTGAAATATCCGCACCCCCAAAGTGACGCGAAAGCAGGGTGAATAATGCCGAACCCACGGCAATGAAGATAAACGTGCGAAACCCGGCGGACTTATCACGATATTCGCGTTCCAGCCCAATTAATCCGCCAGCCAGCATCGCCGCCACAATGGGGAGAAACGACGTGTGAAAGAGACCAGTTAGAAAAGCCATGGCGTCGTTCACTGAAACTCACTTTCTGTGCCCAATGATAAAACTTCACAACCCGATTAGCTTCACTCAGGGGCAATATATCATCACGGAGAAAATGCGTCAAATACAAGAGGATCGTATTTCATGATAAACTTAACTGCTATGTTCTGGGCTATCTTGCGCCTGGTCATTACCTTTGGTCTGGTGGGACTGGCACCCCTACCCCAAACCCCACCTCCCCTGATCATCTCCCCCACACCTGGCGCGGTGTTGCGCGGACAGGTGGTCATTCGCGCCAACTTGCCGCCGGGTGAATTCCAACGCTATGAATTAGAGTTTAGTTATCAAGACAACCCAACCCAGACCTGGTTTCCTCTCACCCAGTCCGATCAACGCCCGGCAGACGAAGTGCTGTTTACCTGGGATACCACCGTCATCACCGATGGTAATTATCGCCTGCGCCTGCGGGTATTGCTGGGAGATGGGCAGGTGATCGAGCATATCGTTACTGAGTTGCGCGTGCGTAACTACACCGCAGTAGAAACCGAAACGCCACGGGTGTCCTCAGAGCGCACGCCGACCCCTACCCCCTTGCCCGCCACCCCGACCCTGCTCCTAACCCCCACGCCGCTCCCGCCGAACCCGCTTATCTTAACCCCGAATGCTATTCTACGTGTGCTCGCCCGCGGCGGGCTGGTGGCATTAGGTCTGCTCGCCGTTATCGGGCTCTATTCCGAGTTACGCCACCATCGTGACCGCAGCTAATCGCTTATGACAACATCATCTGTTGAATCTTCAGATTTTGCTTCCTCACCATATTTGTTGATTGGCTTGGGCAACCCTGGCCGCACGTATGTCCGCAACCGCCATAACATTGGTTTTATGGTCATTGACGCCTTGGCCAAACAATTGAATTTAGGCACCCCGCGCCTACAGATGAAAGCCTTGGTGCTGAACGGCGTACTTGACGGGCGCAAGGTCATCCTGGCCAAGCCTCAAACGTATATGAATCTCTCCGGCGAGGCGGTTGGTAGCCTGGTGCACTACTATAAAATCCCTCTTCCGCACCTTTTGGTCATCCACGACGACCTCGATTTGCCGTTCGGGGTTATTCGTCTGCGCCCCGGGGGTGGTGCCGGCGGACACAAAGGGCTACTTTCAATTATGGACCGCCTGGGTACTCAGAATTTTCCCCGCCTTCGCTTTGGCATCGGCCGCCCACCGGGCAAGATGGATCCTGCGGATTACGTGCTCCAAGATTTCGACGCCAGCGAACAGCCCGTTCTGGAATTGCTCATCGATCGCGCTGTGCAGGCCATTCGCGTTTTCGTTACCGAAGGCCTGGACACCGCCATGAACCGCTTTAACGGTTTGACGCTCGAACCATGAAGCTGAACATCTTATTGGAAGCCCTTCGCTCCCTCCCGGAGTACCGCCATCTTCTGGAAGATCTGCACGACGGTCTGGTGATCCAAGGAATGGGGGTCATGCGCGCTGCACGTTTACCCCTGGTCGCTGCTCTAGCCCATGATCTGGGTGCACCCCTGCTGTGGATTGTTGAACGCAGTGACCGCGCCCTGACCCTCCACGATGAACTAATCCTCTGGATGGGTGAAAGCCGGCATTTTCTCTTTCCCGAACCCAATCCCCTCTTTTACGAACGTGCCGCCTGGGGAATGCTGACACGGCGGGACCGCCTACAAGTACTGAGCCTGCTCAGCCGCTACCACCTGCCCACGTTGCCACGCCCTGAATATCCGCCGCTGATCATTGCCCCCTTGCGCGCCGTCATGACGCGCACGCTCCCCCGGCGCGAATTCATCAAAGCCACACGGCTTATTCGAGTCGGGCAACGTTTGCCGTTAGAATCCTTTCTGCGTCAGTGCCTGGAGATAGGCTATCAACGCGAGGACGTAGTGGTGGAAGCCGGCCAAGTGGCATTGCGCGGTGGCCTTTTAGACCTATGGCCACCCACGGAACCTCTGCCTTTACGCCTTGAGTACTTTGGGGATGAATTGGATACCCTGCGCCAGTTTGACCCCGCCACCCAACGCACCGTGCGCAACTTAGAACACGCTCTGATCACCCCAGCGCGCGAGGTACTGCCAGCCAAAGCCACTGCACTCGGTCTCTCGCCCACCGATGTTGATGAATTTGATCTCCCTTTGCTTTACCCCTTAGCCGGCAGCCTGCTCGATTATCTACCCCGCGATGCCCTGGTGATTATCGATGATCTGGATCTCTTGCGAAGTACAGCCAACGAAATTGAAGAACTGGCTGTGCGCATGCGCCAGGAGAGCATTGCCGAGGGGCTGCTTACACCCGATTATCCTATCCCTTACTTCCCCTGGTCAGAACTGCAAGACCTGTTGGGCGATCATCTTTGGCTAGAGTTAGGCCATGGCCAGACCGAAGAGGGGCACCCCTTAGCAAAGCAATTTCAACCCCAACCTCGCTTTGGCGGACGACTCAGGTCCTTCTTGGAATGGCTTGCCCTGCGCAGTACAGAAGGAGAGGACATTTTCATAGTCTCTCGCCAGGTGGCACGCCTGCGCGAATTATGGGAAGAACACCGCCGCCACATGCCGGAAACCGCAGAACAACGCGTTCATTTCATCGAAGGTAGTTTGAGTGAAGGTTGGGAACTTCTGCACCCGGCAGCAAAACCACTCCATTTGCTCGGCGACGGTGAACTCTTCGGTTGGGAACGACCACAACCCCGCCGTCGTACCCGCCCTCAAGCGCTTCCTCCTGAAGCCGTCTACGCTGATCTCAAACCGGGTGATTGGGTGGTGCATGTAGACTACGGAATCGGTCGCTTTGTGGGCTTAGTGCGGCGCACGTTGGAAGGCGTGGAACGTGAATTCCTCTGCATCGCCTATGCCGAAGGGGATCAGCTCTTCGTCCCGGTGCATCAAGCCGACCGCATCAGCCGCTATATTAGCCCGGATGGTGAAGAACCCACTCCCACCCGCTTGGGTACCGCTGATTGGAACCTGACTAAACAGCGGGTGCGTGAGGCTGTGCAAGAAGTGGCCCGCGAGTTGCTGGAACTCTACGCCAAGCGACAAGTGGCCAAGGGCTTTGCCTTTAGCCCCGATACCCCCTGGCAACAGGAACTTGAAGCCAGTTTCCCTTATATCGAAACCGAAGATCAGTTACATGCGATTGAAGACGTAAAACGGGATATGGAAAGCCCGCGTCCTATGGATCGCCTTTTATGCGGCGATGTGGGCTACGGAAAAACCGAGGTAGCGTTGCGCGCCGCGTTTAAGGCGGTCATGGATGGTAAACAGGTAGCAGTTCTGGTGCCCACCACCATCCTAGCACAACAACACTATGAGACCTTTCGCCAACGCCTGGCGCCCTTTCCGGTTAATGTGGAGATGCTCTCACGTTTCCGCAAGCCCAAAGAACAGGAGGAGATTTTGATCCGCCTAGCGGTAGGGGACATTGACATTATTATTGGCACCCACCGACTGCTCCAGCCCGATGTGGTTTTTAAGGACTTGGGCTTGGTCATCATAGACGAGGAACAGCGTTTTGGGGTTACCCATAAGGAATACTTTAAGAAACTACGCACCGAGGTTGACGTCCTGACCCTGACCGCTACCCCGATTCCGCGCACCCTCTACATGGCCTTGGCCGGTGTGCGCGATATCTCCATCATCAATACCCCGCCGGCAGAACGTCTGCCCGTGATTACCCACATCGGTCCCTATTCCCCGCGCCTGGTGCGACAAGCCATCCTGCGTGAGATCGAACGAGGAGGACAGGTGTTCTTCGTTCACAATCGCGTCCACACCATCCAGGCCATGCGCCGCCACCTGGAATCGCTGGTGCCCGAAGCGCGCATTGCTGTGGCACACGGACAGATGCCTGAAGACGAACTGGCGCAGGTCATGGAGCGCTTCACTCGCGGGGAGGTGGATGTCTTGCTGTGTACCTCGATCATTGAATCGGGGTTAGATATTCCCAATGCCAACACCCTCATCGTGGATCGCGGCGATACCTTTGGCTTGGCACAACTCTATCAGTTGCGCGGACGAGTAGGGCGCGGCACCCAGCGCGCCTATGCCTATTTCTTTCGCCACCGCAAACGCCCGCCCACCCCCGAAGGCCAGGAACGGCTGGAAATCATTGCTGAAAACACCCAACTCGGCTCGGGGTACGCCATCGCCATGCGCGATCTGGAAATGCGTGGAGCGGGCGAAATTCTCGGTACGCGCCAACATGGGTACATTGCCAGCGTTGGTTTTCACCTTTATACCCGCTTGTTGGCGCAAGCCGTGCGCGAACTGCGCCGTGACTACCCGCAACTCAGCACGGCTGAACCTACCCCATCCACAGGTGATTTGGGGCTCATGGTTAACGTGGATCTTCCCTTGGATATAGGGATTCCTGTGTCTTACGTGCCCGATCAGCAGACCCGCTTGAGCCTTTACCGTCGTCTGGCGGACACCCGCAACGAGCACGAACTGGATGTTCTGCGTGAGGAGTTCCGCGACCGCTTTGGCCCCTTGCCCGAAGCCGTGGAAAACCTCTTCTTCCAAATGCAGGTCAAACTGCGCGCCGAAGCAGCCGGGCTGGCTTCTGTGAGCATCGAAAGCGGCCAAATCGTGCTTCGTTACCCTCCTCGTCCTGAGGATGCACCACCTCGGACCCTGCCCTCGCTCGAGCCTCTGGCACGCAGCGGTAAGAATGCCTATTGGACGCCCTTCGACCCCTCCAATCCGCAATGGCGCCAGCGCCTGCTCAACTTGCTGGAACGACTAAGTCAATTAGAACGATCGCCCAAACCCTTATAACCTCCCCGATTTTGTTACCTTTCCCTGCTTTTAAGACCATCTAATCCTTGTTCAAACCAATTTTGGCGTCACCTTAACCCATATCCTGTCTGTTATTTGCCTTTTCAAATTCTGTTTGGGGCAGGATAAACATAACCCATGCGCGTGGGAAGCGATGATGTCTTACCCTTCTAATCTGCCCTCTAAAACCAACCAGTTACTCATCACCTTAACTGTTCCCTGGGCCAAGATCATCCAGCGAGCATCTGGTTTGATACAAGTGCTTATCCATTCTTAATCTCCCTTTAATCGGCAACAATCAAACGCAAAACTTCTTTTATCCCTGTGTTCACGAAACCTTAAAAAACGCAGGCTATAGTAACTATTGGAAACATAAACAAAGGGAGAAATCACATGGGATATGCGGATTTGCACATTCACACCATTTACAGTTATGACGGCACGTCTTCGGTAGAAGCCGTATTGAAGTACGTTGCAGACTACACCGATCTCGATGTTATTGCCATAACCGATCACGACTGTATTTACGGTGCCCTCAAGGCACAGGATTTAGCCCCAGCCTACGGGATTGAGGTCATACCGGGAGTTGAGGTATCCACATCTGATGGTCATGTCCTGGCACTTTACATAGAGCGACCGGTTCCAGCCGGCCTTTCCCTTATTGAAACGGCACTGCGGGTCGGTGAACTGGGAGGGCTATGCATTGCTGCACACCCGATGGCTGCGGGTACCAGCAGCCTTGACTTTAAAACCATCTGCGCCGCGCTTGAGCATGCTGAGGTGAGCCGCATCCTGGTAGGGATAGAACGATTTAATGGCGGGCTGGTTTACACCCGGCGTAATCCATGGGTAGAAACTATGGCCAGCGCCCTACCCCTCGCCCAAGTTGGCAATAGCGATGCTCATGTCCTGCGCATGATTGGTCAAGGGGCAACATTCTTCCCCGGCACCACCGCGGCTGAACTGCGTCACGCCCTAGAACGGGCTACAACCGAGGTGCGCAAAGGACATGGTCTTGGGGGAGTTGAGGTGCTGCGCGACTTCATTCCCCGCTACATTCTGCGCAAAATGGGTTGGGTAATTCATACTTCAAGCCCACACGCTCCACTCCGACTAGTCCGTATGTCCCAAGCGCTATAAAACCCCATGATAGGCTAAGCCCATGGAGGACACATGTGATGACGACCAACCCCAAAGTACTTTTCATTGGTGGCTCGCTTAACCAAACCACCATTATGCATCAAATCGCCCAGCAGTTGCCGGAATGCGATTGTTATTTTACGCCCTTTTACGCCGACGGGATCATCGGCTTATTAACACGCTTGGGATTGACTCGTTTTACTATATTGGGCGGGCGCCATCGGCAAGCCACCGAACGCTACCTGCGCGAACACCATCTTCCTGTAGATTACGGGGGTAAGCGTCAAAACTATGATCTCGTGGTTACTTGCACCGACCTCTTTCTACCCCGCAACATCCTTAACACCCGCCTGGTTTTGGTACAAGAAGGGATGCTAGAACCGGAGGATTGGCGTTTTCATCTCGTGCGCACCCTCAAACTTCCGCGCTATCTCGCCAACACCGCCGCTACCGGTTTATCCCACGCCTACCACGCCTTCTGTGTGGCTTCACCGGGCTATCGCGACCTCTTTATTCACAAGGGAGTTAACCCTGACAAAATTATTGTCACCGGCATCCCTAATTTTGATCACGCCGCAGGTTATTTGAACAACGATTTTCCCCACCATGACTACATCCTAATAGCGACATCTGCCACCCGTGAAACACTGAAATCTCATGATCGTGAGCGCTTCCTCCAACGCGTCAAAGCACTGGCTGATGGCCGCCCGTTGATTTTCAAATTACACCCCAATGAAAACATTGACCGTGCAACACGTGAAATTCGGCACTATTTTCCCGAGGCGCAAATTCACACTGAGGGCAATTTGCACCACATGATTGCGAACTGCGATATGCTCATTGCCCAAAACACGTCGGCCATCTTTACCGCGCTTGCGTTGGGCAAACCCATCCACTGCGATCTTGATCTCAGTACCCTCAGACAACTTATGCCCATTCAAAACGGTGGACGCTCTGCTGAACGCATTGCCGAAGTCTGTCGGCAACTTTTGCAAACCCCACTCGCAGACCTCAACCGACGACCGCTACGTGCCCGCTTCTTCCCGCGCCGGGAGACCCAAGATCTCTTAATAAAATGATCATTCACCCCTTCTCCCGAGTTGCCCGGGTGCACCCTTGACCCGGGCAAAATTATGTTAGAATCAAAACCCTTGAACAAATGTTTCACGTATTCTCAGAATGGACAAGAAGGGCATCCCATGAAATTCAAGTTACAAGCCCCTTACCACCCCACCGGTGACCAGCCTGAAGCCATTCGTCAACTGGTTGAAGGCGTTCGGCGCGGTTATCGTCACCAGGTTCTGCTGGGCGCCACCGGCACCGGCAAGACCTATACCATCGCTAATGTAATCGCTGAGTTACAAATGCCGGCGCTGGTCATGGCGCACAACAAGACCTTAGCGGCGCAACTTTATGCCGAGTTTAAGCAATTCTTTCCGGAGAATGCGGTTGAGTATTTTGTCTCCTACTACGACTACTACCAGCCTGAAGCCTATGTTCCCCAGCATGACCTTTATATCGAGAAAGAGACCGATATCAACGAAGAAATTGACCGCTTGCGCCTGGCAGCCACCACAGCGCTGATGTCGCGACCGGATGTCATCATTGTCGCCTCCGTGTCATGCATCTATGGCTTGGGTGATCCTCAAGCCTATGGTAAAAGTGTCATTGACTTGCAAATCGGCGGCATCTACCGTCGCAACGCCCTCCTGCGCCAGTTGGTTGAGAGTCAGTACCAGCGCAACGATTTTGAAATGCGACCGGGCGTCTTCCGCGTACGCGGTGATACCCTGGAAGTCTTTCCCGCCTATGAAGAAAAGCGGGCTTATCGAATCACCTTCTTTGGCGATGAGGTTGAACGCATCCAGGTTATCAACCCCTTGACCGGGGAATTACTTCACGAACCCCAACAGATCGCCATCTACCCTGCCAAACACTACATCACCGAGCAGGAACGCCTGCAAAAAGCGCTCCAAGACATCGAGAACGAACTGGAAGAACGCTTAGCTTATCTACGGGCACAGGGCAAATTGCTCGAAGCCCAACGCCTGGAACAGCGCACGCGATATGACCTGGAAATGCTACGCGAGGTGGGCTACTGTTCAGGCATCGAGAACTATTCGCGCCACTTGGATCAGCGTCCGCCGGGTTCACCACCCTGGACGCTCATGGACTACCTGCCCAGCGAATATCTCTTAATCATAGATGAATCGCACATGACTATTCCTCAGATTCGCGGGATGTACCACGGTGATCGCTCACGTAAAGAGGTACTGGTGGAATATGGTTTTCGCTTACCCTCGGCGCTGGATAACCGTCCCCTGACGTTCGAAGAGTTTGAACAGCGCATGGGCTACACTATATACACCTCTGCCACCCCTGGCCCTTACGAACTAGAACGCGCCGACCAGGTGGTTGAACAGATTATCCGTCCTACCGGCTTGCTCGACCCGGTGGTGGAAGTGCGTCCTACCCAAGGGCAAATTGACAACCTGGTCAAAGAGATTCGCCAACGCGTCGAACGAGGTGAACGCGCCCTGGTTACCACGCTGACCAAACGCATGGCCGAAGATCTTGCCGATTACCTGATGGAACTGGGGATCAAAGTGCATTACCTGCACTCTGAGATTGATACCCTGGAACGGGTAGGCATCCTGCGTGACCTGCGCTTGGGAGTCTTCGATGTCGTGGTGGGTATCAACCTGTTGCGCGAAGGGCTGGATCTGCCCGAAGTTTCGTTAGTTGCCATCCTAGACGCGGATAAAGAGGGCTTTCTGCGCTCGGCTACGGCACTCATCCAGACCATCGGTCGTGCCGCCCGCCACGTGAACGGACATGTCATTATGTACGCCGACCGCATCACTGAAGCCATGCAGCAAGCCATTGATGAAACCAACCGCCGCCGTGCCAAACAGATGGCCTACAACCGTGAACACGGCATCGAACCGGTCAGTATCGTCAAAGCCGTACACGATTTGACTGAACGGCTGAGCACTACTGCCGTAGCCGAAGGGCGGGCCGAATACACCGCCGGCAGGGCGGCCCACCGTGCCGCTTCTGCCCGCGAACTGCGGCATCTGATCACCGAACTGGAGCAACAGATGAGAATCGCTGCCAAAAACCTGGAATTCGAGAAGGCGGCCGTCCTGCGAGATCAGATTTTCGAGTTACGCGCCCTGCTGGCCGAAGAAAGCAACCTTCCGCCGTGGCAAAAAGCGCGCCTGTTGGCCGGCGAGGAAGCGCCTTAAACGGTGGGCCGAATCTCAAAACGACGGAATTCACCGTTGGCAGCTGACCATTCTACATCCACCCGGGTCACCACGGCAGAACGCGGCCCACGCCGCAGGTCATCCAACAGGGTTTCCAGTTTATCTCGCGGCCCCTCGGCCACAACTTCGACATCCCCATCAAACGTGTTGCGCACCCACCCAACCAGCCCCAGGGCAAGGGCACGATCCTGCACAAAGTATCGGAACCCAACCCCTTGTACATGGCCTTGAATTCGGGCATGCAGGCGCATTGTCTCCATGGTCATGGTTCCTCCTTTTGGGGAAGATGCGAATGACGAGGAAAAGATCCACGCAAACTGAACAGTACCGGGAGCATGACCAGTGCTCCCAACACCACGTAGGGCCACAGGTGACGCCAGGCTCGCCGCCAGGGATTGACTCCTAGGCTATCCTCCAACCACTCCCGCTCCAGTTGCGCCAGTGATAACCCCAAGCCAGCCCGCACCCCCTCCTCACAACCCAAGCCATCCTGATAAGCCCGGGCCAGGGTAGTGAGGCCACTTCGGCCAAAACGTTCCTGCAAGTAACGCACAAATGAAGCCGACTGGGCATAAGCCAGAAAAGCCGCGGCAGACTCGCGCGGAAAGGCTTGACACAGGCTTGACAATGCCAACAAATGATCCTCTTGGACAGCCCGGTCAAGCGCCCGCTGATAGTCCGGGTTAGGATAGAGTTCGGCCAACGAGGCCATCCCCTCAGCTAACCAGAGCGGTAGTTGTCCATAAGCCTCCCCCATTAGCCGGTACTGCAATAGATGAGCAATTTCGTGCGGAATCTGCCGTTCCATCTCGGCAACCTGATCCGGGCCGGGTGAGATGGCCACCAACACGATGCCCGTTTCAGGGCTGGCATGACCCGCCAACCACGGCGTACCGCTCAGGTTCAAAGCGCTTTGTAGGCTTTGAATATCGGGGTAGAGATAAACCTGCAACGGAGAGGGAGGTTCTACATCCAGCAGGGATTGCGCACTTTTCAAACCGTTTTGCGCCGCCTGAAGTGCTGCCCGCCCAAAGGCAAGATCTCCCTCTACCCACCCCACTTGAACGCCCGCTTCTTCCAGGGATTGCCAGGTGAAGCGATCATCCGCGTAGATGAACTGATAGCGAGGGCTTTCAACCACTTTTCCACCCGCCAGCCGAACTTGAAACCAGTATGTGACGTGGGAAAACGGCGTTAACCTGCGCCCAACCAGTTCCCAGATATAGGTTAATTGTCCGTCCGGAGTTGGCACTAGGGCTACCGTCAAGGGCGGCTGGCCTTCAGGTGCGATCAGCAACACAACCTCTTGTGGCGGAGTTGCAAGGCGTAAATGCGCCTGAAAAAGCACGCGCTCGCCAAATATCGGTTCCGCGGAAGCCTGTTCTATAATGGTGTCCCCTACGACCTGAGGCCACCCCAGACTCTGCCACCATAATATCGCCACAATTAGCCAACCCAACCGCTTTACCTCCCCACTGGGGGTTTTGCTTTAATTCAGGCGCGCCAGCATATCCTCATCCAGATCCTCTTCATCATCCACTTCGGATTCGAGGTCAATAATGTGATCGAGGTCTTTCTCGTCCTGGATTTCGAATTCAAACATACCAAACGGCATCACGCCCTCATTGAACGACAGGTTATCCAGGGCATCCTCGATAAAGGCAGCTTCGTCATCATCCTCGGTCTCTGCCAGAAGGCGCTCCAAAGCCTGTTGGACCCCCTCGCCGCCAATTTGCGAGAGCGACCAGATCGCCGCCATGCGCACCTCTTCATCTTCGATGCCCTCTTCCAGCATATTGAGCAACGGCTCGCGGGCCTCTTCAACCTCTAACTCACCCGCCGCGCGCACGGCTTCTAACTGCACATCGAAATCGGGATGATCCAACATGCGCACCACATGCTGACCCCAAGCCGGGTCTGCCGAGCGCCCCATGGCGAAGAGCGCGCTGGCAATCCAGGCCGGGTCGTTGCTGGTGTAGGCGCGCAGGATCAACGTCGGCACTTCTTGGCGGCTGGAAAAACCCAAGGCCTCCAATGCCCGCCGCTGAACCAACGCCGAACGATCTCGGCTCAACGTGGACAGTAAATGATCTTCGACCATGTGCAAGGTGGCCTCAGGAAGTTCTTCTACTTCGCCCATATAGACAAACTGGGCTAACGTAGAGGCCGCCTGAGCACGCACGATTTCATCGTTGTCCTCTTCCATCATTTGGATAAACTTGTTAATCAGATGCGGATCTTGACATTCCCACAGCAAACTGAGTGCACCGGCGCGCACCCGCGGTTCCTCATCATCCAGAGCGAACTTACTCAATTCATCAAACGAGACCAGGGTATCCGCCTCGGCCAGCATTTCCAAATCTTCCATCAAGGCGACGCGGCGTTCTACCGGCACCTGCCCCCACACCTTTTTCAAACGCTCCAAGTCCTCTGGGCTGAGATCCGAGAAACGGTGCAGAAAGCGGGCCGGAAAAGGCTGGTTGGTATCCAGCAGTGCCGCTAACACCTGGTCAAACGAAACTTGCTTGCGCGATTTTTTCGACATTCCTTTCCTCGATCTAGGGTAACGTAATTGGATTAATAATATCCTGGGCAGTGATATACAGGAAGAGCAGTATCAGCAACACAAACCCAACCGTATGTACCCAAGCCTCATACTTCGGAGGTACGCGTTTGCCGATCACCAATTCCGGCAAGGCAAACAAGATGCGCCCACCATCCAGGGCCGGGATCGGCAACAGATTGGCAAACCCCACCGCCACCGAGATCAGGGCCATCAGCCGTAGGGTCAGGGTGGTTTCCACCGGGCTTGCCCCCGCCTGCTCATTTTCAATATCACGTTCGCGGGCCTGGGAGAAGATGGTATAAATCCCAACCGGGCCAACTACCCGGCTTTGTTCGGGCGGCACCTCTCCTCGCACGGCTGCAATCAGCGAGCGCGGGATTTGCACCAAGCCCTCCCACGTCGCTTGCGATGCCCAAGGCAGAGTCTCAAACCACGAGGTAACCGGCCGCCAGGGCGTGACCATGCGAATGCCGAGTGCCCCTTGCCCCGGCGGTGGGTTAAGACGCGGCGTTGCACGCAAGGTGATCTGCTGACCGGTGCGCTCCACAACCAGGGTAATCTCTTCCCCTCGATGCTGGGCGATAATCTGACTTAACTGAGCCATGCCGGTGATGGGAACGTCATTTACTTGACGCACAAGGTCACCGGGTTGGATGCCGGCCAGAGCCGCAGGCGAATCGGGTTCCACGTAGTCCACCATCACCTTGGTAACCTCAGGCACCCCAGCACGCAGGAAAAAGAGGCTGAAAAGCACCAATCCGGTCATCAGATTCATAAACGGCCCAGCCAGTAGCACGGCAATGCGCGCTAGCGGTTTAGCATTGATAAAGCCACCGGGCACGCTGGGATCATTTTCACCCGAAAGGCGCACAAAAGCGCCAAAGGGAATCCAGTTTAATGTGACTTCGGTTTCACCCACTCGAAATAAGCGTACCAAACGCGGCGGAAACCCAAACCCAAACTCTTCCACCCGAATACCAAACAATCGCGCTGCCAGATAGTGTCCGAACTCATGCAAAAACAGTGTCAGACTGAAAAAAATCAGAAACTCTAGAAAGATCATCATCCTACCTTTAGATTAACAAGTGATGTGCACCCTGATTATATCGCTTTTAAACCGTCAGAGCAAAAGCCGCGTCTATGCCTCTGTCTCAATCAACCTGGCTGCACCACCTACACCTGCCACAATCACCTCTTTCACCCCCGAGAAAGCCTTCAAGCGTGCTTTCACAGTCTCGGCATCTTGCGGTAAACAGATCACGTGCACGTTGGGTCCCGCATCCAGAGTATAGAAAGCTGCTACCCCCTCACGGCGCCAAGCGGTTACTGCGCGCATCAGGTCTACCGAGGTCCCTTGCCAGTAGATCAAGGGAGGATGAGAAGTCATCATCACGGCATGCATCATCATGCTGTCCTGCTCGGCCACCTCGGCCAGGGCTTCAAAGTCACGCCGCAGGATGGCCTGGCGGGCGAGGCGAAGGCGTCGCGGCGTATCCACCACTCGCGCCGATTGAAGCGGACTGGTCGCCGCCAACCTGTGCCCTTCGCTCGACCCCACTGCCTTGTGGGTTGCCTCTACCACCGCCACACAGTCTATTAGGGGCCAATGCTCGGGTGGGGCAATCGAAAACGCATATGAATCGGCATCGCCGCGACCGGGCTGCCATTCCACAAACCCCCCCGGCACCGAGCGCGCTGCCGAACCTGAGCCACGCCGTGCCAGCCGTGAAAGGGTGGGCTCATCCAGGTGCAATCCCAACGCCGCCGTGGTTGCCAACGCCAGCGCCGCAAAGGCAGCCGCCGACGAAGCCAACCCGGCCCCGGCAGGGAAGTTATTTTCACTCTCCACCCGAGCTGCCAACGCGACCCCCGCCCAGGCGCGTATCAGATCCAGAAACTGCACCACGCGATCGCGAGCACGTCCTTCCAAAAATTGACCATTAAGCCAGATTTGATCTTGAGCCAAAGTTGGATCAAACTGCACGCGGGTGCGGGTCATAAGACCGGCCAGATTCATTGAGAGCGAACCATTCGCCGGTAAACGCAGTTCCGGATCACGATTGCCCCAGTATTTAATAAAGGCAATATTCGGGTGGGCTAATGCCGTGGCTTGCATGGTTTCCTTTCCCTTACACCACTTTCTCGGCGAGGATCAGGTAAGCATCTTCGTGCTGCCAAGGGGATTCGCGCAGTATAAAACCGGCTTCTTGCAGATGGCGGCGAATTAACGCCGCCGGCAGGCGATGGGCGCGGGGTGGACCGTCCTCGTGAACAGCATCCGGGCGCCAATCCAAAATAGCCACCCGCCCCCCAAGGCGTAACACCCGCAACATATCACGCATGAGATGATCTATGGGTTCAACCTCGTGCACCAAAAAAGCCGCCCAAATCAGATCTACACTTGCCGCTGGAAGAGGAATGCGGGGCAATTCCGCGCACATGGTGTGCACCTGCTGTGGGGGATGACGCGCATTGAGTACATCCAACATTTCGCGGCTTCCATCCAGCGCCCACACCGCCCCACTGGGAGTAACCAAGTCGGCCAACGGAAAGGTCCAAAATCCCGGACCACAGCCCAAGTCCACGACCACCTGCCCCGGCTGTACGCCAATGGCACGTAGCAAAGCACGCGGATGCCACTTGGCTTCGCGCGAGGTATCCAGCAAGATAGCATGCTTTTTCGGATCAAAACGTTTTGAATCAGCCACGCGGGTTAATAATCACCTTTCTCCTGAGTCTCAAAAGAATTATAGCCCGAAGATGCTTTCCCGAGAGACGGTAGAGTTGGTCCAAACAAAAAAACCTCGCCCGGTTTATAGAGCGAGGGAAACACCTACGGAAAGTGAAGGTTTCAAGCCGATTGACGCTTTTCGAGATACTTACGCAGTTTTCCGGGCATCAATTCGGCAGTCAATTCGGCATACGTCCCCTTAAAGATGCGCACATTATCGAAGCCCTTACTGCGCAAATAAGTAAAAGCCACATTAGAACGATCACCCCCTGAACAAAATGTGGCAACCAACACATCGCGGGGAATTTCCTGCCACCGTTGAGGCAACTCGTGAAGTGGGATCGCCATCGCAAACGGTAGGGCCAAAAATCGTTGTTCTTCCGGAGTGCGCACATCGAGCAACACAGCTTTCCCCTCTGCCCATAGATCAAAAAACTGGGCCGGGTCTATTTTATGATAGCCATTACTCCAAAACGTGAAGTCGCGTCCGCTCAACCATTCATCTAGAGAAATCTCAGACATTTTTATGGCCTCCTTTTTATTTAGAAAATAAGATCGAAAACCATCTTCAGCGCAATCAACCAGAGCAAGACACCAATGATCCGTTTAAGTTGCTGGCTGGAGAGACGGTTCTTCATCCAGTTCGACCCTACTAGCGAACCACCGCCAGCAGCAAGCCCCATGATGGCAAGAAACCGCGGCTCCAGCCCACCCAAGCTTACATGACCGAGAAAGCCCGAGAACGATGAAGACACAACAATCATTGCCGTGGTGCCAGCCGCAATTTTGGGGTCTACTCCCATCCAAGCCAAAACAGGCAGAATAAAATTACCGCCCCCAACCCCTAATAACCCGCCTAAGAACCCGGCAACGATCCCAATACCAATCCCTACCCCTACTTCCACCCAGGACATGAGAGGCCTTTGACGGGGGTGAGGCGAATAGAAGAGCATCATAAAGCCCGCAAATACCAGGAATGCCGCAAACAGAGCCAGAAGGACATCTCGTGCAACGTAAGGGGTTAAACGTGCTCCAAGGGGAGCGCTTATAACTGCCGCCAGCATGATGGGAATTCCCATCCGGAAATTAATCAATCGGGCCCGGCCGTAATTAACCGCCGCCATGAAGAGGCTGACCACGTTTAGTAGAAGCGCAATTGGAGTTGCTTCTGAAAGCGGCAATCCCATGTAGTAGAAAAAAGGCACAAAAAGAAAAGCAGCCCCTAGGCCAGCCATAGCCAGTAATCCGGAAAAGACAAAAACCACACTTGTGGAGATTACATAAAACCACACATTCATATCAAACAACCTTACCAAGATAAAGTATTGCCATTATATCTTATTATATAAATATTTGAATATGATATTCATCCTATTTTTGTCCCCTTTTCTCACCTTCTTACGAGTAGCCTACTCTCTCAGAGACCGGAGTTTGCTTTTGTCATCAACCGCTTGTGGACTGCTCGCAATCGCTGTGCGTCCATCTTGAGCACCGCCCGGTCATACGTCAAGTAACCGTTCACCTCAATTTCCACATCCGTGGTTTGGGTATAAATAGCGGCAGATAGCCCGGCCTCAACCCAGGGGCACAGTTGTTCATCCAGCAAGCGCTCGTAGGCTGCCGTCAAATCGGGAATGGTCTTGAAATGCTTATACCCAAAGCGCTGGCGCGGGTTCCAGAGGTGGTTGCAAATCTCCAGGCTGTAACCCCCAAATTCCGACAGCACCACGGCCCGCGTCGCCGTGGGGGGAATGGGTTTCAGGGGTTTACCGTAGATATGATAAGAGGTAAAATCCCCACCCCCCTGGTCATACCAACCACTGGCGTGGTCCACTAACCGGGTAGGGTCATAGGCTTTGAGCCACTCGGCAATGGCACGAGCTTCAAACTGTCCCCACCCCTCATTGAACGGCACCCATACCCCGATACAAGGAAAGTGATAGAGATGATCTACCAACGCCTTGAGTTCACGTTGATAGTCAGCCCGCGATTCGGGGGACTTACGTCCAAAACGCCACAGCGCCCGCCGATCATCCTGATGCGCCCCCAAGAAAAGCGTCACCAATCCCTCAAACGCGGTTTGCGCTCGCCCGCCGTTAGGCATATCCTGCCACACAATCAAGCCCAAGCGGTCACAGGCATAATAATAGCGGGCCGGTTCGACCTTAACGTGTTTGCGAAGCATGTTAAAGCCCAATTGCTTGAGCAGTTTCAATTCCCACTCCATCGCCTCTTCCGAAGGCGGCGTATATAACCCATCGGGCCAGTAACCCTGATCCAACGGGCCAAACATAAACAGCGGCTCATCGTTGAGGAAAACTCGTGTTCGACCATGTACGTCTTTCCCCAGGCGAAATTCGCGCAAGCCAAAATAACTGCTCACGCGATCCTCTTCTGCCGTCACTACCAAATCATAGAGGAATGGCGAATCGGGATGCCATAAGCGCGGCGAAGGCAGGGAAATCACTAGTTCACCTTCAGAGGATGAAAGGCTCGCCTCACCATGGCGCATCCCTTCCGCCCATACTTCCACATGAATATCCCGCAAGATATCACTGCCTCCGGCCAGCACTTTTATTCGCACCACCTGTGCTGACAGATCAGGGGTTATCCGCAAGCCGGCGATATAGCGAGAGGGCACTGCTTCCAGCCAAACCGTCTGCCAGATCCCCGAAACCTGTGTGTACCAAATGGAATGAGGATGGCGCACTTGTTTGCCTCGCTGTTGCCAATGGGCATCCGTGGGATCCCACACTGCAACTACAAGCTCTTGCTCTCCAGAACGCAAATAAGGGGTAATATCGAAGGTAAACGGCAAATAGCCTCCCTGATGATTTCCTACACGCTGGCCGTTGACCCAAACTTCTGCCTCCCAATCCACCGCACCGAAGTGCAGTAACACGCGTTTCCCCTCCCAGGCTGTTGGCACCGTGAACATCCGCCGATACCATAAGCGCTCCCCGGGCTGAAGCGGACGCATCACCCCCGAAAGCGCCGATTCGATGGGAAACGGCACCAAAATCTCACCTTTGAAAGCGGGAGGAAGTGCCTGATCTCGTGGCGCAATGCCGAACTGCCAGACCCCATTCAGGTTCAACCACTCCTCCCGCACCAACTGGGGGCGGGGATATTCCGGCCAAACACAATCGGGGCATAAAGCCTCACTCCAGCGCGTCATCAAAGGGGCACGTTGTCGCTGCCAGACCATGGGTTCTTGTTCCCTCCACGATGGTTATAAGTAAATTGAATGGTTTCCCCGCAACCTAAACCCCAATTGGGCGAATTGCCTCAATGATAGCATAGAAAAACACAGACCGGCGAACACTTCATCAGCCGGCCTGTGCTGAACACCCCACAAAAGAATGGCAGCACTACGAGGAATTCGCTGAAGCCGCTTTCTTCTGCCGCCGCGGTTCATCCGCTCGCTCGTACTCGACCTTGGGGAAGCCCTCCATGCGATAACGCGACTCGTTATACACCTTGAGCGTCACGGTGCGCAGGCTCTCAGGAATCGTGACGACGCGTGCCCATTTTTGTAAAATCGGCGAACGACGCTGACACTCGGCCAGGAAATAGTTTGGAATGCGCGGGCTAAGGTGATGGATGTGATGATAACCGATGCTGCCGGTAAACCACTCTAATACTTTTGGGAGTTTGTAGTAGGATGCCCCCAGTAACGCCGAGGCCACGTAGTTCCAGTTCTCGGCCCGCTCCCAGTAAACATCTTCAAACTGATGCTGAATGTAGAAGAGCCAGATTCCACCCGTGCCCGCCATCCAGATCACCGGGAGTTGGATCATGAGATACGCCTTCCAACCTACCAGCGCAATCAGCCCAGCGGCTAATGCTACAATGCCCAGGTTGGTCAACCAAACGCTACGCGTTTGGCGCTTGCCGTAGCGCGGCAAGGGTAAACGATGCATGATCAGGAACATAAAAATTGGCCCTAAAATGAACATGACCAGGGGATTGCGGAAGAAACGATACCCCAGTTTCTCCAGCCAGGCCTTTTCATAGAACTCTTCAAGGGTGAGGGTAGTGACATCGCCCACACCGCGTTTGTCCAGATTTCCGCTGGTAGCATGATGAATGGCATGGGAATGCCACCACTGCTCCCCAGGGGTAAAAACCAGGATTCCTAACCAGAAACCCACCGTGCGATTAAGGCGGGTAGAGGGGAAAAACGAGTTGTGACCACAATCGTGGAAAAAGATAAAAACCCGGACCAGAAATCCTGCTGCCAAAACCGCTAAGCCCAACGTCAAGGCATATGAGATAGCCAAACTGCGGTACATGAGGTACCAAAGTAATACATAGGGAATAAGGGTATTCGCCAATTGCCAGATGGCTCGACGGGTATCGGCATGCTGAAAAACCGCTATTTCCCGATTGATCTCACTTAATTTAGGCAAAGCGGCAAGTCGCGCTTCACGGGTCGTTGCCTCCATGGGTTTTCTCCTTTTATTTGGTCATGGATACTCTCATTTTACGGTACGCTCCCAGCATCCACACGGCCCATGTGGAGCAATTCAGTCATATTTCAGGTCATACACCCGACCCGATGGACATATGTCCGCTCCCTCAGCGCGTGTCAGTGCGTGCTATCCTTGACGTAACTTCCGGATGACGACACGAAGCAAACGCGCCCCCAAGACCACCCCCATCCCTACACCGATCAGAAGCGGTTTCCATACGTCCCCCCGCAACTGCAACGGATCACCCTTGACCACCAACCCTAAGTGTATCAATGCCAGAAGTGCGCCCAAATAAACCCAGCGATGCAGGTACTTCCAGGTTTTTCCGAGCCGACGTTGAATCCAGCGCGGCGAACTCAACGCCAGAAGAAGCAAGATCAGGAATGCCCCTGTACCATACCACAAATAGGGTTTCTCGCCAAACTCGCCATCTAACCAAGCCCAATTTAACCCGTAATCTACCCCAACATAGAGGCTAACATGGAGCAAAGCATATCCAAACGCATAGAGCCCCAAGGGACGCCGCCAACGCCCGATCCAGACCCAACCGCGCCACCAGCTTAACGGTGTGCAAGTCAGCGAAGCCAGCAGCAACAAAATAGCCGCATCCCCACTACGCTGTATGACTGCCTGCAAGGGATTAACCCAATATGCCCCCCACGCCAACTTGATCCCCAACCAAAGCAGTGGCGCCAACCCTAAAGCATGCACCGCGGCCAATCGCCATCCCCGTGTCCTGGTCTGCTGGGTCAGACCTTTCATCATGGCCCGGCTCAATAGTTTAACCGCAAATCCATCCCCTGATACAACCCCGCCACCTGCTCCGAATATCCATTGAAGAGCAAGGTGGGACGACGCTCACTCTCGCCAATGCGCCGCTCAGTGGCCTGTGACCAACGTGGATGCGGGACATCCGGGTTGACATTCGCGTAGAAACCGTACTCTTGCGGCGCCACGGTTGACCACAATGTGGTAGGTCGTTCTTCAGTCAGTTCGATCCGCACAATGGCTTTGATGCTCTTAAAACCATACTTCCAGGGCACAACCAAGCGCAACGGGGCGCCATTTTGCGGCAAGAGCATTTGCCCATACAGCCCCAATGCCAGGATGGTTAAGTCATGCATGGCTTCGTCCAGGCGCAAGCCCTCGGTGTAGGGCCAGGGGAATAGGCTGGTTTTCTGCCCCGGCATGTGTTCCGGATCGTAAATTGCCACAAAACGAACATAGCGCGCACTGCCCATCGGCTCAACCCGCTCCAACACCTGGCGCAAGGGGAACCCCAACCAGGGGATCACCATAGACCAACCCTCAACGCATCGCAACCGATAAATGCGTTCCTCCAGCGGAAAAAGACGCAAGATATCTTCAATCCCCAGTGTCTGTGGTCGGTGCACCAGACCACCGATGACCACGGACCAGGGCTGGTAAGGAAAATCACGCGCCAAACGCGCAACGGCCTGCTTGTCGCTCGAAAACTCATAATAGTTGTTGTAGTTAGTCACTGCTTCAAATGGCGTTAGAGGATCACCTAATTCATCCGACGTCCCGGTAGCCTGGGGAGTTATTCCGGCCCTATCAGGGAACGACTCGCGTGACGGAGGCAGACACGCGGCCAGCGCAATGCCCGCCGACAACGTTAGCGCGCTTTGCAGAAAACGGCGCCGCGAAAGATAAAGAGCCTCCGGTGTGATCTCAGAAGACGGGGGTATGGGGTATTCTAAACGCACTTAACCTCCTTTTCCGCCTTCATTATAGCGAATTTGGAGATATTTAGGTTTAATTTGTCAATACCCTTAGAGCGGTTTTTACAACTTATGCGAGCGAGGATGTGCGTGCACGCTCAGCCCACCATCGTGCAAAACGCTCGACCTGCTCACACTGCACCGCAGTAGGGCGAATGAAAGGCCGAACACGGCGAATAATCGCCCAAGCCTGCTCCACCGGATATCCCAAGCTGACAAGATAAGCCGCTGCGAGTGTAGGTGCCCGCCCCACGCCTGACGCGCAGTGGATATAAACCTTGCGTCCTGCCTCAATATGGGAATGAATAAATTTGACCCCCGTGTTCAAATCCTCCAGCGTCGGTGCTTGGTCGTCAATGGTGGGCAAGTGAAGGTAATAGCGGGGTGCCAACCCGGCTGCATGGTCATCAAACTCTTGGCGCAAGTTAACCACTGCCTCAATCCCCCACTGCTCAAGAATACGTTTACCCCGTGCTTTAAACTGTCCACCTACAAATACCCCCGGTGCAACCTGTGAGAGCCGCCGCAAGGGCCGATCCAGAACCACCCGGCAAAAAAGATTTAGTAGCCACAATCCCGTGGTGCGTACCCCTTGCTCCAGCAGCCGCGCCACCAGGATGCGCATACCCTTGACAACCTGGGATCTTCTCTCAATGGTCACATCGGATTCGGTCACGTTTCATACCCACCAGGCAGCATTTTGTTAGAGAATTGTACCAGATGACAGCCTTTTCAATTCCCAAACCGGGGTGAATATGGTAAATTGGAGGCAGAGACTTAATCATCGCCCTTGAGTTTTCCATGATGCCACTTGACCTATCCCAAAAATTTGCCCGCTACACTCACTTTGCCCAGCATGGGTACCTCAAACTGCGCACGTTATACCGCCATGCTAACCGCCTGAGCCGCGGAAGCCTGCATATCCTGCGCTTGACCGTCTTGCGCTTCAGCCAAGCCCGCGGGGCAGAAGCTGCCGCCAGCCTCTCGTATTATGCCCTTTTTTCTCTTTTTCCCCTTCTGTTGATCCTAATCTCAGTTTTGGGCTTCGTTCTGCGCCGAGAAGATGCCTATCAAGTAACGCTCAAATTGGTCATCGAGACTATGCCCGGCGCCCAAAATCTGATCGAACGTACCTTGCAAGAAGTGCTTAGTCGCCGTGGCACTTATGGATTAATCGGTCTGTTGGGAGCACTGTGGTCGGCAACCAGCTTTTTCAACACCCTGGTGCGCCATATCAACCATGCCTGGCAAGGTGTTAAACCCCGCGATCTTATACGCACCCGGCTAATGGCCCTACTGATGGTGCTCATCATCATCCTTTTGCTAATCCTCTCCCTCGCTTCAACCCCGCTGATTAACTTCCTGCGCCAATCACACCTGCCGGTGCGCAACGGCGTCCCGCTGGAACAAACCCTGCTCTGGACTGCACTCTCGACCCTGATACCCTGGAGTTTCACTTTTCTGATGTTCCTGGGTTTATATGCCTGGATCCCCAACACCTCGGTGCGCTGGCGGGCGGTTATGTGGGGCGCGCTTTTCGCGGCGCTGGGCTGGGAAATCGCCAAGCGTGCTTTTGTCTTCTACTTGAGCAGTGGTTGGGCGCGGTATGAACTTATTTACGGGTCTTTGGGTACGGTCGTGGCCTTTATGGTCTGGATGTACGTTAGCAGCCTGATTACACTGCTTGGCGCTCACCTGACAGCCACTATTGATCAAAACAGCAAGAACGTCCCATAAACAGAAGCGGGGAAGCCATTTTCCCCGCCCCTGCTCCCATACTTGCGTGGATGATAACCTAGCGCGTCCGCTCGTAAAGTTGGCCCACCACATCCCAATTGACCACCGACCACCAGGCCTTGACATAATCGGGGCGGCGCCACTGGTAATTCAGATAATACGCGTGCTCCCATACATCCAGCCCCAAAATCGGGGTATGCCCTTCCATGTAGGGACTATCCTGATTGGGTGTGGAATAAACGCGCAGCTTCTTATCCCCGTCTACCACCAGCCAGGCCCAGCCGGAGCCAAACCGGGTGATGGCCGCATTACTGAATTGTTCCTGAAATGCTGTAAAAGAACCAAACGTAGCGTTAATTGCTTCCGCCAATGCGCCATGAGGTTCCTTCGCTCCGCCTGGGATCATCACCTCCCAGAACAGAGAGTGATTGGCATGGCCACCACCATGATTGCGCACCGCCGTGCGAATGGATTCGGGTATTTCGTTAATCCGTCGCAGAATTTCCTCAATTGGATGGTCAAACCACTCGGGCGCACTTTCCAGCGCCTTATTGAGGTTATTAACATAGGCAGCATGATGTTTGGTATGATGAATTTCCATTGTCCGCGCATCAATAGCCGGCTCTAAAGCCGCATAAGCGTATTTCAGTTCAGGTAGTTCGAATGGCTTTCCCATAATCAACAATCCTTTCAATTTTTTTCAGGCCTTTTACCAGCCCGAATATATTAGATTTTATAGATTATATTACTATCATTAGTAAAAATTGTCAACTTAATTGTCCAAGGTTTTTACAAACCCTCTACCTTTTTGAGTCAAGGGTGCAAACCGCCAACGTGGTTTTGGGCAGTGAAACACTTTATGTAAAATCCACAGCGACGCGCAAGAAATCTGGGGCTCGTTCAAGGCGTACCACCCGCCCGTGGACAATGAGCGGGTCACTTGCATCCAGATGCGGCACTTCTAATGCCACCTCATCCCCCACGTTCAGAGCCGCATCAGCGGCGGTTAAGAGCAACATTCCCACTGCGCTGACATTAATCGTTTTTGCCGCCGCCAATATCGGAGCAACGATCTGTACCGGACGCTCCCAGTCAATGCGATTTGCACGCCGTGCATCACCCAGACCAACCACTATCATCCTCCCAAGGCAATCCTGAATCCTATCGAATGCCCTTTTATTTATTTATACCACACCTTTGAAACCATCTGCCCAGTCACCACCTTGCACCGATCTTTTTTCGGTGATAAGCACTAAGGGTAAAATCAAGACAATTCCCGCTACAACATCCTGTTTTCCGGAGCATTGCCGCCATGATCATCCCAACTCTAGGTGCTTTGGCTGCCCTTCTGGCCGCTTTTTTCTGGGCTTCTGCTTCCTTCTTATTTGCGCGAGCCGGGCGTTGGTTGCCCCCGCTCCACCTTAATCTCTTCAAAGGAATCTGTGGCCTAGCCCTTTTAGGATTAACCCTGCTGGCCCTGCGCGGAACTATGACCGCATTTACCCCCTCTGCCGTGCTTTGGCTGGGGTTGAGCGGCCTGATTGGGATTACCCTGGGGGATACGGCTTACCTCGCCGCATTAAGTGATCTCGGGCCGCGCCGCACACTGCTTTTATCCATCCTCGCACCACCGATGACGGCCTTGCTCAGCCTGATCCTCTTGCACGAGGCCCTTACCCTTTGGGCCTGGGGAGGTATTGCCATCACCACTGCCGGCGTGGCGTGGGTGATCAGTGAACGCACATCCGAGGCCCACGGGCAGACCCCGGTACGTTGGCGCGGGGTGATATGGGGTCTCATCGCAGCACTGGCGCAGTCTGGCGCGGTCATTCTCTCACGAGCAGTCTTTCTCACCACCACGGTCAACGCCCTACAAAGCGCCGTCATGCGTCTAACCGCGGGGGTGGTTGGTCTGCTGCTTTGGATGCTCCTCACGGGTGAGGCACGACTAAATATGAGCGCCCTTAAGGTCCAACCCCGCTTTTGGGTTTATGCCTTTGCTGCAACGTTTTTAGGCACTTACTTAGCCATGTGGCTGCAACAAGTGGCTCTTACTTATGCCGCCGCCGGCATCGCCCAGACTCTTCTAGCCACCAGCCCGATTTTTGTCCTCCCTCTAGCCGCTTGGCGCGGGGAGCGGTTAACGCCGCGCGCCATCCTGGGGGCAGTGGTGTCACTGCTGGGCGTGTGGTTATTGTTCCAGCCGATTTAAGGCCTTATTGCGGACAATTCGGTTGACGATCCAACACCTCCAGGTTCCAAACATCACTGCGACTGCTCCGATCAGGAGCTAAGCCGCAGATGTCCGGGCGAGCCGCTACCAAATCCAGCGCAAAATACAGGGAAACCGCGGGCAGGGCTTGTAGATAATACTCCTGCACGGCACGCTGAGCGTTTTGATAAGACTCAACTTCATTGGGATTCGCATCAAGTGCCGCCCGGCAGAGGCGGTCATATTCGGGATCGCTGAATCCCGATAGATTGACTCCCAACCAATGATTATTGCTATCAGGAATCTGATCGCTCAAGTAGAGAAAGCATGGCGAATCCTCGCCAATTTGCCAGGAAAGAGCCGCCAGGTCAAACTTGCGCCCAAAAAGCGGTCCTTCTGGGCCCGGGGCGTAGAAATCTCCAAGGTCCAAGAACTGCACATTGACCCCGATGCCACACCCCCGCAAACCTTCGGCCAGAATCGTCGCCACTTTTTGGCGTAAAGATGCATTCGTCGTCAGGTAAGTTACTGTCAACGGTGTGCCGTCCAACACATTGGGCACGCCCTGCGCCACACGTGGGGTAGATGGATTGGTATCATCATCTATCCAACCCACAGTCTCCAGCAACTGTTGCCCGCGCTGGGGATCGTAAGGATAGGGATTCTCGGCGGAGAGGGCACGCGGATCGTCGGGGGGATAAAAGCCCAGCGGTATCCGGTTCTGTCCCAAGAATATCTCTTTGTTCACCCGCTCACGATCCAGGCAATAGGCAAATGCCTGACGCACGCGTACATCTCCAAAAATATCCTGGCGATAACCTCCATAGGGGGAATAACCCGCATCATAAGCCGCGGGACGAATGCCAAAAACCAGTTGCTCCCAGATCGGCCCCAAAATGCGCCACAGGCGGATCTGGCCCGCTTGTTCGGCTTCCAACGTGTCTTTTAGCTGGTTCTCCAACAACACGGTACGATCTACGATATCACAGGCGCCATGGAGCAAGGCATAGAGATTATTATCGGCTTGCTCACCCAAGAAACGAAACTCCACCACATCAAATTTAGGAAGACCTTCATTGGCCCGAAAGTAATTAGGGTTGCGTCGCACCCGCAAAACCTCACCAGGCTGCCAGGTTTCGATCACATAGGGTCCCCAACCCAACGGAGACTTGGTGCTAACCTCAGCACTCAACAAGGCTTCGGCCGTGTAATTGCCCCATGCATGCCGAGGAAGCGGGATAAAAAAGAGCGCCGCATGATCTCGGGGAAAGTAGCCGGGTTTTCCCACCCAGAGCACCGTTTGTGCATCTAGGGCTTGATACTCTGCGGTGCGATCAACGTAAAACTTCGAGGTGGGGGTCTGGGGGTCGGCGGCTAAGCGATACGAATAGACCGAGTCCTCCGCAGTCAGGGGTTGCCCATCCGACCAAGTTACCCCGGCACGCAGATGGAAGGTGATCCGCAGGCGCGTCATTTCCAGCGGCGTATCGCCATCCCAGGTTTGGGCACACCCTTCGTCTCGGCACCCCGCCGGAAAGACACGAACACCCGCTTCCAGAGGCACCACCTGACCTTCAGTACTGACAACCTCATCCCCAGCTTTGACAGTGATGCGTTCTTCAACCACATCGCCATTCTCTCGGGTGGGCAAACGCTCCAGGATTACCGGCGTCGGTTGGCCGTTGACCCAATCCACTGGTCCATCATAAATGGCCTCTAAGACATTCCACATCGAACGGCTATTGCCCCCGTAAATATATAGCGTTTGCGGTTCCTCACCCAGACACACGGTTAACACCTGGGGTGGCTGAGTTGGGGTGGGGGAATATGTGGGCACAGATGTATTGACAACCGTTAGCGTGGGCTGGTCAGGGGTTATCCCAGCCGTCTGACAGGCCGTCAGAATAAGGGTCATTATCACCCAGACGCCTGTCCATCTACGCCAATCCGTGAAAGTCCTGATCATAAGATTCTCCGCAATGAAGGTACCTTCAGCCCTTTTATCCGAGAGAAGGCTTCTCCATTATAACCACAATTCTCGCACCGCGTTAAAAAGGCAGCCCCCGGCTGGCTCAGGGGCTGCAGAACGATCCCAAGTGACTACCTGCTCAGGACTTTATATCCCACTTCTCGTAACGGTCATACCCGGTGACGGAGGGTGTATCCACCACCCGCGGGCTGACCAGAACCTTATCCGCATACCAGTAAAGCGGAAGGACCACGGCAGCTTCATTAACCAGAATATTCTCGGCATCCGCATACAACTGCATGCGTTTCTCCGGATCCGTTTCTCTGGCCGCTGCCTTCACCAACTCGACAAACTTGTCATAGAGCGGGTTACTCCCGGGCGTGTAGACGATCATTCCTTCCGCGTTTTCAGCTACCGGCCAGTTCACCACGTCCTGGTAGGCCCCAGGCGTGCCGTTATTATCGGCAAACACCTCGCGTAGGAAGTTATTGGCATCGGGGTAATCCTGTACCCAGGAACCACGATAAATGTTCTCATTGCCTGCTTTGCGTTGCTTCAGGTAGACCTTCCATTCTTGATTGGTCAGTTTGACATTAACCCCCAGGGTCTCTTTCCACATCGCTTGCACGGCCTCGGCTTTACGCTTGTGCGATTCGCTGGTGTTGAACATGAGCGTAATATCCAACTGATCAGCGGTGAGGCCCTTTTCTTTCAAATACTCATCCAGCAACGCCTTAGCCCGCTGCGGGTCATACGTGAGGCCCAGGTTGGGGAATTTCTCCGGTTTGGGAGCACCCGCGACACCCGGATGCGTGAACCAGCGCGCCGGTTCGCCAGTCTTGGTCACGTTCTTGACCAACGCCTCACGATCCACGGCCAGCGCCAACGCCAACCGCACCCGCACATCATCGGTAGGGGCTTTGGTGGTATTGAAGGCGTAGAATTCAGTGCCCAGGGTATAGGTGTTACGCAGCATATCTGCGTATTTCGGATCATTGAGAATACGATCCAGATCACCTGAGGGGATGCCCGACACATCAAGATTACCCGTTTCAAACTCGGCTAAGGCACCCGAAGTATCCACCAGTTTCCAACGCACCTCATCGATCTTGGGTGAGGGTACGACTGCATCACCTGGCCAGAAGGGGTTCTTCACAATGGCGATTTCGGAGTCGTGTACCCACTCCTTGAGCGTAAACGGCCCATAACCCTGGTAGAAGCCCGTCTCCGTCCAGCGCTCGCCGCGCCCTTCGGTGCAATCATCCCCATCAATAATCCACTTGGGTTGCGCATGGGCAACCCACAGACCAGCAATGTTGAGGTTATACACCGCCGGTTCAACAAACGTGATCTGCAACGTCTTGGCATCCAGCGCCTTGACCCCAACCGTACTGGGATCCTCGGTTTCGCCCTGATTGTAAGCCGCGGCCCCCTCAATGCCGTACAGCACGTATGCATAATCCGAGGCCGTGGCCGGGTTGAGGGTGCGCAAAATGCCATATTCAAAGTCATAAGCGGTCACATAGCGGGGGTTGCCCTCACAATCCAGCACTTGCTCGACCTCTTTCCCGTTGTAACGCACCCAGGGCACGCCCTCTTTGATCGTAAAGGTGTAAGTGCGCCCATCATCCGAGGTTTTAACATCCGTGGCCATCGCCAGTTCCAATTCCGCCGTCTGCTCGTTCTGACGTGTCAGCCCCACCGTCATCTCGTCAATGAGCTGGATAGAAATGACATCCACCGCCAGCGCCGTATCAATCGTGGGAATATCCCCCGGACCCCAAGCCAGGCGTAAGACTTTACGCTGCTCGGTCGGTTGTGTGACCTGGGGCGTGGCCACGACCACCTTAGGCGTCCCTTCAACCACCACGGTCTCGACAATGACTTGCGGGGTTGGTGCAGTGGGTTGGCAGGCTGCCAACACCAATGTAAGGGCGAGTAAAACACTCAAGGCCATCCAGACTTTAGTACGCATTGCAACCTCCTCCTTTGGGATTTAATAGGATAAGCCGCCCTGCGGGTTGGCAAATCCCTCAGCGCGGCGGGCTAACGACCTCGATTCTTAGGGTGCGAGTTCAGGAACTACGAATAAGCCCCGCTAAAAAGATCACTGGGTTCCGCGCAGACGCGGATCAAGCGCATCGCGCAAGCCATCTCCCAGGAAGTTGAACGCGAACATGGTGATCGCCAGCGCCAACGCTGGGAAAATGGTTTGATTGGGGTAGGTGCGGATAACTTGAGCGCCCTCGGAGATCATGGAACCCCAGGAAGGCGTGGGCGGGTTAACACCCAGACCAATAAAAGAGAGAAACGCTTCCGTTGTGATGTAGCCGGGGATTGCAAGCGTCTCTGCCACCACCAACGGACCAACGATATTGGGCAGGATATGGCGGAACATGATACGCAAGTCGGTAGCACCAATGGTGCGGGCCGCTTCAACAAATTCCTTCTCGCGCATCGAAAGCACCTGTCCGCGGGTGAGGCGCGCCATCGTTTCCCACGCCGTCAGACCAATTCCAATAAAGATAAACAACATCCCTCCCATACGCGCATCTAATTGGCTGACGCTGTAGGCAAACGTGCCCGGCTCAGGTCGTGCCAACGTGGAGCGGAAAAACGCCATGAGCAGGATGATAAACAGCAACCCCGGGAAGGCGTACAAAACATCCACGATGCGCATCATGATGTTATCCAGGCGCCCCCCAAAGTAACCTGAAATGCTTCCGTAAATCACACCGATAAAGAGGCTAATGAGAGGTCCGATCAGCGCAACGGTTAGTGAAACGCGCGTCCCGTATACGATCCGGCTGAAGAGATCGCGCCCCACATAGTCAGCCCCCAAAAGGTACTTATCCGAGATTTTGGCATAGGGCTGCATCGTTGGGAACACCTTAAGCATCCAGGCTGGAACCTTGTTCTGATCCACCAGGGTCTGCTTTTCATAAGGATAAGGGGCAATCTTATCGGCAAAGATTGCGGTAAGGTAGAGGATTAGAATAATCACCCCACCGATCACTGCCGCGCGGTTGCGCACCAACCGGCGCAGGGCATCTTGCCACAGGCTTTCGCGTTTTGTGGTCAGAAGAACATCTTTTTGGCTTGCACGATCCAAGGTCACAGGCTGAGCCATACTCTCTCCTCGAAACGCTTAATCATACCGGATGCGTGGATCCAGGTATGCGTATACGATATCCACAATCAAGTTGGCAATCACCAAAATCACTGCATACAGCAGAATAGTGCCCATGATCACTGGGTAATCGCGATTGGTGATACTGGTGACAAAGTAACGCCCCATGCCCGGAATACCAAAGGTAACCTCTGTGACAAAGGTCCCGGTAACCAAAGCGGCGAACAGCGGCCCCAGGATGGTGACCACTGGAATTAGCGAATTCTTGAGCGCATGGCGCACAATGACCAACGACTCGCGCAATCCTTTGGCCCGCGCCGTGCGAATATAATCCTCGCGCATGGTTTGGAGTAAACTGGCGCGGGTGAGGCGGGCGATAATGGCTGAGGAACCTAATCCCAACGCTACCGACGGCATAATCGCATAGCGGAAGAATTCGGGGCTCAAATCGCGTGGGAAGATACCCAACACAAAGGGTGGTTTAGCCCCCCACCCTGTCGGTGGGAACCATTTCAAGGTGACTCCAAAAATCCAAATCATAAGTGGGCCCAAAATAATAACGGGCACCGAAACCCCGAAGATAGCCACACTCATCCCTAGATAGTCAAAAACGGTGTTCTGTTTCAATGCCGCTAGAATCCCCAACGGCATTCCGATGATGATAGCGACCAGCAAGGCCATAATCCCCAGTTGGGCAGAAACGGGGAGTTGTTGGCGAAAGATATCGTTGACGGTGCGACTGCGTGATGTATAGGTCGGGCCAAAATTCATCCACTTAAACCACACATTACCCAACTTAACGGTAATTAAGAAATCATCATCAACACTACCTTTGGGCGGAACAGAACTTATCCGCGGGATAAAGACATCGTACATGTAGCGCCCATATTGCATCAACAAAGGTTCGTCCAAATGATAACGCTTATTCAAATTTTCAAGGATTTCGGGCGGCAAGGCTTTTTCGCGATCAAAAGGCCCCCCTGGCACTGCATGCATTAGCCCAAACGTGATCGCCGATACCACAAACAACACCACCAGGAGATAAATCAAACGCCGCGCAATATATCGGCCCATTCACTCACTCCTAAACAAATTTCGTTCATAGAGAAGTGGAGGGGAGAGGCTCCCCCCTCCCCTCCTGTTTCTCCTCATACACTACTGGGTAATATCCCACTTCTCGATGTGCTCGAGGCCACCCAGCACCGAGAAAGTGCGCTGGACATACGGCTTGGTCACGGTGACGCGGGTGTACCAGTAGATCGGCGCCATCACCGCATCTTCGTAGACCAAAATCTGCTCCGCCTGCGCGTAGAGGTCTACACGCTTCTGCGGATCCGTTTCGCGCGCAGCCTGGACGACAAGTTCTTCAAACTTGGGATTCTCCCAGTTGAAACCACCACCCTCAGCCGGGTTAGCCGAGCCACCCTTGGTGGGTACTTCGCGCAGGAAGTTGTTGGCATCCGGGTAGTCCTGGCACCAGCCAAGGCGCCAAATCTGCGGCGTTGCCTGCGGGTCGCGGATGGTCTTCAGGTAGACCTTCCACTCCTGGTTGGCCAGTTTGACATCCAGGCCGAGGTACTCTTTCCACATCTGCTGGATGGCTTCAGCGATCTTCTGGTGACCCGAAGAAGTGTTGAACATCAGGGTGATATCCAAATCGCTAACCTTCAGGCCCTTCTCATCCAGGTAGGATTGCAGTTCGGCCTTGGCCTTTTCCGGATCAAACTTGACGCCCAGATCGGGGTATTTGTCCGGGGTCGGCGCGCCGGTCAGACCGGGGCGGGAGAACCATTGTGCCGGTTCCTGACCGCCCTTGAGCACGTTGTCAATCAGGCTCTGGCGGTCAATCGCCATAGAGAGAGCACGGCGCACGCGGACATCATCCACGAACTTGGCTTTGGTATTGAAACCGTAGTAGTAGGTACAGAGGACCGGGCCAATTACCAGTTGCTTGGAGAGTTCGGGATCCGCCTTCACCCGGTCAATGTCGGCCAGAGGCACACCTGCCACATCCAGATTGCCGGCCTCGTACTCAGCGAATGCCGGAACCTCATCCAGCATGGTCCAGGTGATTTCATCAATCTTAGCCACCGGCACCGAGGGCAAGCCCGGCCAGAAGGGGTTCTTCACTAGGGTAATGTAAGAATCATGCACCCATTCCTTCAGGGTGTAGGGGCCATAACCCTGGAAGAAACCGGTCTCGGTCCACTTATCACCGCGGGCTTCGGTGCAGTCATCACCCTCGATCAGCCATTTGGGCATCGCATGCGCCACCCACATACCAGCGATGTTGATATTATAGACCGCTTGCTCTTTGAAGGTGATCTCGAGGGTTTTCTCATCCACTGCCTTCACCGCCACCGTGGTCGGGTCCTCGGTCTTCCCCGCATTGTAGTCTTCAGCACCTTTGATCGCAAACGCCAACACATAGGCGTAATCCGAGGCCGTCTTGGGATTCAGCGTGCGCAGGATACCGTATTCGAAGTCATAAGCGGTCACATAGCGTGGGTTGCCGTTGCAGTCCAGCACTTGCTCGACCTCTTTACCGTTCCAGCGCACCCATGGAATGTTGGGCACCAGATGGAAAGTCACCGTTTGCGTGCCGTCCTCATTGTTGACCACATCCCAGGATTCGGCCATGCCAGGCAATACGTCCGCGGTCTCTTCATCCTGGCGGGTTAAACCAACCGAGGTTTCCTCAATGATTTGCACTGAAGACGTGTCGGTGGCCAGAGCGGGATCAATGGTCGGAATATCGCCCGGACCCATGTTCAGGCGCAACACCTTGGGACCGGCCGCGGCTGGCGCGGGCGTCGCGGTCACCACGACCTCCTTAGGCGTGCCTTCCACCACCACCGTCTGGATGATGGTTTCAGGGGTTGTAGCAGCGGGTTGGCAGGCGCCCAAAACCAGGCTTGCCAAAACCAACACACTGATCAACAAGAACAACTTGGTACGCA